>DLGS01000353.1 GCA_002482815.1 Bacteroidetes bacterium UBA7688 | reverse complement strand
CGCTGGAAGGTGACCTGGAGCACCAGGACAGTATGGGGAATGTGGCTACCATCCGCAAAGGAGATATCCAGGCTATGAGTGCCGGTACCGGTATTCAGCACAGCGAGTACAACAAGAGCGCCGATACCCTGGTGAAATTTTTACAGATATGGGTGTTTCCGAACAAGAAAAACGTACAACCGCGTTACGATCAGATTACCCTGGACACAGAAGACCGTCACAATAAATTGCAACAGATCCTATCTCCAAATGCGGATGATGCAGGGATCTGGATTCACCAGGATGCATGGTTCCACATGGGCAAATTCGATAAGGATGTAGCCACCGTATACAGCATCAAAAAACCGGGAAATGGCGTGTATGCTTTTGTGTTAAAAGGTGATTTTGATATTGCCGGAATAGAAGTAAACACCCGCGATGGCTTTGGTATCTGGGACGTAGCCAACATTAACTTAAAAGCATTAAGCGACGACGCAGAAATCCTGTTGATGGAAGTGCCGATGACAATGAATGCTTAATTTCAGCAACAATAAAATTTCTAAAAAATAAATAATAAAAACAATGGCAAAAGCATTTTGGTCTATCGACCCCACACACTCAGAAGTAGGCTTTAAAGTAAAGCACATGATGTTCACCAATGTATCCGGCAAGTTCGATCAATTCGAAGCTACGGCGACAAGTGAAGACGATAATTTTGAAAATGCGCAGATCAGTTTTTCTGCAGAAGCGTCTTCTATTAATACCGGCAATACCGATCGTGATAATCACCTGAAAAGCGCAGACTTTTTTGATGCAGAGCAATTCCCGAAACTTGAATTTACGTCAACATCTTTCCACAAAAAGGGCGAGGATAATTTTGAAATGAAAGGCGATCTTACTTTGCATGGGGTAAGCAAAAGTATTGCGCTGGATGTAGAGTACGGCGGCCTTGGCAAAGACCCCTGGGGTAATATGAAAGCAGGTTTCAGCATCAGCGGAAAATTCAACCGCAAAGATTTTGGCCTGAGCTGGAATGCAGCCCTGGAAACCGGTGGTGTGTTGGTAAGCGAAGAAGTGAGATTGGTTGCAGAAGTGCAAATGGTGAAACAAGCATAGTATTTTCACGCAATTACTAAAAGTTTTCTCGCAACGGCGAGAAGGAGCAACGACACAAAGTTGCCGGAATGCCGGAAACTTTGTGTCCTTTGCGTTTTTCTTTTCGTGCACTTTGTGGTATATAAATACTAAAGCAATGCAAAAACAACAGCCCGGATTTTGCGATTCGGGCCGTTTTAAATATTTTTAGAACATGGATAAAATACAAATACTCGTTGTAGGTCGCAACACGGAAATTGTACCGGTATTGCAACGATTGATCGAAAAGAATGAGGCCTGGCAGTGTACCACTGCGTATGAAGATGAAGATGCGATTCTGAAGTTTCAGCAAATGCAGTACGATATTGTTTTGCTGAGCAGCGGCATCGAAGAGGCAAGCGAACACAAACTGCGCAACCTGTTTTTATTTCAGCAACCGGAGATAATCATCATCCAGCATTATGGCGGTGGTAGCGGACTGCTCGAAAATGAAATCCGCGAAGCACTCGAGAAAAGAGAAAACGATCACAAGGCGCGTTTCAACTTCTTCAACGGGACGTTTAATTAATACTCTTATTGTAGCCAATCTGAAACCGTTATCTTCGTTTTCAAAAGAATGAACGTAAAACTTCTTGTTATTCCAATGCTCTTTCTTTGCTCCTGTGGTTATGACAATATGGAGCTAAGGCGTGTGGAAGTAAGCAAAATATGTCCCTCCGATTCCAGTATTGTTTATGATACTCTTCTTTGCATAGCCGGGACTAATCCACATCAGAAAATGAAAGAAGACAGTACCGGAAATCTGGTTGCGAATTACGCTTACAAGAACCCCTATTATATTAAAGACGAACGGGTGATTATTATAGAGAATAATATGGTGCTGATGGACACCTTAATAAAAATCAGTAATAAAGTTAAAACGTATCCTGTGGCCAATGATAATATTTCTGCTACAGTTTACTGCTCTTTTTATAGAGAACAGTAGTGTTAAAGTCCGCAATGTATTCTTGAGTATGCGCACAGGTTTTAGCAATTTGTTCTATTCCAACAGCAGGATATTATTATCATCAAACATTATGGCGGCGGTAGCGGATTGCTCGAAAATGAAATCCGCGAAGTCCTAGAGAAAAGAGATTCAGATTACAAAACCCGCGTCAATTTCTTCAACGGTACCTTTAATTGATTACTCAGCATACCTGAGGTTCAACCACACCTGTCCACTCACTGTGTCCAGGAGAGCTTTATAGTATTCGCCGTTTTGTTTGGTATGTTCTTTATAGAATAAGGCAGTCTTGTGCAGCTTGCCAAGAGTGTCTTCATTGAAGCGGAAGAAATCGTTGGTCTTAAAACCGGTGCCTGAAGTAAATGGTTTGAATTCCGAAAAAACGATATAGCCCGGCATTTTCACTTCCTTTTTATCTATAACAAAGTAAACACGCTTCAACAGGGTTTTGCTGTTGAAATGACAGTCGATTTCCAGTTTGGCAGGAATGTCTGTACGCGTATGCAATTCCGTATTATCGATATAAAACTGCTCACAGGCCTTCGCCCTGCTGTAGATCAGCTTGCCCAGTCCGTAGCATCCACCCATCAGTAGCAAGAGGGTCAATAGAAGGACAGCCAATATCAGGAGGACTGTCCTGACAAAGCGATTTCTGATAAATTTCATATCGGATTAAACGGGATGAAGGTGATTTTATTATGGACACGTTTTAATATATGGAAGGAGTTGGGCTCATTAACAGCCTTACATCCTGATAATTTTCCCGTCTTCCATTTCTATAATGCGGTGGGTGCGTTGGGCGAACTCATTATCGTGGGTAACGATGAGCAAAGACTGGTGATAAGTTTCTGCGAGTTCTTTAAAAATGTCGAATACAATTTCGCTGTTCTTTTTATCGAGATTGCCGGTTGGTTCGTCGCCCATAATAATCAGCGGGTCGTTGATGAGCGCACGGGCAATGGCAACTCTTTGTTTTTGTCCGCCGGAAAGCTGGTTTGGTTTTTTGAGGGCTTCACTTTCAATGCCCAGCATTTTCAGTTTTTCGTAGGCACGGCTTTCAATTTCTGCTTCGCTGTATTCGGCCAGTTTCAGGCCGGGTAGCATCACATTGCGCAACACCGAAAATTCATTCAGTAAATAATGGAACTGGAACACAAAGCCAATATACTTGTTGCGCACCAGGGCCAGTGCAGCTTCCTTTTTGCCGCGCATAGCTTCGCCATTAACCAGCAGCTCGCCTTCATAATCGGTGTCCATTGTAGAGAGAATATACAATAGAGTCGATTTTCCACAGCCAGACTTGCCAATCACCGAAACGAACTCGCTTTTGCGCATCTCAAAAGAAATCTCTTTCAGCACCTGAATGGTATTCGGGTCATGAAAATATTTTGAAATTTTGCGGGCTTCCAGTATGATTTGTTCCATGTTTATTTTCCTCTGATAATGATAACGGGGTCTATTTTGCTGGCCTTGCGCGAAGGAAAAAATCCCGCCAGGTAAGTAGTGACAATGGAGAACAATCCACCGATGATGTAGTATTTGGGATTGTAATTAATCGGGTAGGTTTTGATGGTGGGTAATGCCGCCGTATTGAAGGGCAGCTGGTCGATGAGCGAGGATAAGCCAAAGCCAAACAGCAGTCCGGCAGCACCGCCAAAAATACCAATGCTCAACGCAATCGTGATAAAAATCCTGTTCACATCCCTGCCGGAAAATCCCGTGGCTTTGAGGATGGCGATAGAATCCATCTTCTCATAAATCATCATGTTGAGAATATTGTAAATGCCGAATCCCGCCACAATCAGCAGGGTGATACCTACCGCATAAGAGATGAGCGTACGGATAGAACTTCCGGTTTCGAATTGAGAATTGGCGGTTTGAATATCGATGGCTTCTGTACCAAATAATTCCTGGAATTCGAGCGCCATAGCCGGCGCCTGCAGCAAGTCGTACAACTTGATTTGGATGTCGGTGATGTAGGTGTTGGATTCGCCCAGCAGTTTCTGTGTAGTGGCGATCGAGCAGTAGCTTTGCACCTTATCAATATCTTGTATGCCCGACTGGAAATAGC
>DLGS01000187.1:336-3303 GCA_002482815.1 Bacteroidetes bacterium UBA7688 | reverse complement strand
TTATCAGCAAAGGATGAAAAAGGCAGGCTTTTATATTTTCTTGCTGGCGGCAAGCCTTACCTTTTATACGGTGTGGGCCAACCGGGCAAAAACCTAGCCGGTAAAACCTTTCCCCATGGAGCTCGATACCACAAGCTTCACTGCTGTAGTGCTGGATGTCCCTGAAGAGCCAGTGGTTCCGCCTGCGCCGCCCCTCAAAACTGTTCAGGCAAACACGCTGAAAATGACGGTACCCGATGTAGTGGTTGACAATCAGGTAAAACCTGACGATGTTATGGCTAAGCAGAAAGACCTGGAAAGGGCTGTTGTTGGTACATCAAATTCAATTGGTGTAGATAGTGGAGACGTTTCTTCCAATAATAATGATGGAAAACTGACTGGTACAGGTACTGGATTTGGTGACGGTGATGGCAAAAAATTAAAAGAAGTCATACCTGTTTTTGTAGAACAAATGCCTGAGTTTCCGGGAGGCGAGCAAAAGCTGATGGAATACCTGAGTAATCATATTCAATATCCTGCACAGGCTGTCAATGCCGGCCAGCAGGGCAAAGTACAGGTAAAATTTGTCGTAAATGAAGACGGGTCTATCTCAAATGTTATTACGACAAGAGGGTTTGGGTTCGGCTCTGAACAGGAATCTATCAGGGTGGTGAGCGGGATGCCAAAATGGAAACCAGGCCGCAACAATGGCAAGCCGGTAAAGGTCTGGTTTCAGTTGCCGGTGATATTTAAGCTCGGATAAATCCGGAAGAAGGATTTATCAGATGGGTCATAAATAAAAATGCTCCGTGCGGATTATTCGCACGGAGCATTTTTTTATAAAAGTAAAAATTAAGGCAATAAATTATGAATGCCTAAGTCGGTAATGATACCAAATTTTACCTGAATATTAGTTAACTCCAGATCCGAAAAACTGGAGCCATCTTTGGCTTCAAAACGTACGGTGTAAGTGCCTTCAGGTAGTCCTGCAAAAACAAATCGACCGTCAGGAGAGGGGATAGCGCCGTAAACCTGAGTGCCCTGTATAGCGTATACTATGGCTACAGAAGCAAAGGGGAAAATAGTTCCTTTTATACGACCATCTGTTTGCTGGGTGTAAGTACGAATAACCGGTTTTAAGCTATAGTCACCATTTCCTTGTTCCACTACAGATTTGCCTGCATCAAAATCAATCCAGAAAGCATAAGAGCCGTTTGCCACAAGGTCTGCCTGAAGATTAAATTTCAAGCCGCTTTGCTGTGCTGATGGCGTGCTTAAGGGATAGTTAACGCCTTTTACAGTAACGGAGTTTTGCGTTCCCAGTATCATTCGCATTTGTGTAATTCTTCCTGCCGGAATATCCGCATTAGTCATTAATGTGTCAAGGCCATTTCTGAAATTAAGTAAATTATAGATGCCGGGCCGGTAAAGCGGTAAGGTAATCCAGCCGCCACTTTCTGTGCCGATTTCAATGCTTTGAACATCAATATTGACGGCATCGAAATCTCCGGGAGCGTCGGTCATGTGTACAGCTACTTTCGCAGTGCCTGTATTGTTATTATTATTGGAAGAGTCTTTTTTGCAGGATTGAGTAAAAAGAAGCAATGAAGCACTGAATACAACGACTATCTTTTTCATATAAATATATTTTATTGAAATGAATTAAAGAGCAAAGATAGAAGTGTTTATCTGCGATGAAATGCTAAAAGTGTTGAGTATGGAAATGTTATAAGGTAGGAATGGTTTTTATGAAAACTTATTTCGATAATCATAGGTGGCCAATTGCATTTATTGTCTAACTTGAATTGATAATGTCAATTTTTGCAGATGAATCGACTGAAGAAACATTTAATTCTGATAATCCTGTTGACTTTTATTCAACAAGTTGCTTTTGCTGATGTAAAGATTTCCGGAACGGACGTTTCCGGTTTTTTAATTATAACAGCGTGCCAGGTTCTAGGTATCTTGTTTTTATTTATTGGCAGTATGGCCTACTATGGATATGAGAAAAAGTGGCCAGTTTTGGTTTTTTCTTCTTCTGTAATAACAGTTATAGGATTTGGTATTCAACTGTTTTTAACTGTATCATTTGATTATTCCGAAGATAAACTATTCAATATTTTACTTTATCTCGCAATTCTTTTAGTAGCAATTTGTATGCCAATTGTAATATCCAGAAAAAAGAAAACTAATTAAGATGGGTGGGCAAATAATAATTATTCCCCAAATTCTCCTTTTTGCCCATCATAATTCAAAAATCTGAAATCAAAAATCAATCTATTGCCCTACTTTTAATAGAATACTTCTTGAATTAATTTACAAAAGAAAAAAATGCTACCTCGCCTACTTTTAATCATCGGCTTCTTGGGTTATACTATAATTCTAAAGGCGCAACCCAGAAACAAGGCGGATGTAGTGCCTGACTTTTCTTTTTATCAGATTGATAAAGATATTTACTCTAAAATAAAGAATAATCTCTTTTTACGCAACGACTCAATAATTGGCAAACTGGAGTACAAGGTTTTTCAGAATGATTCTTTGGTTCGTCATTATGTTCACCTATTGACAACTAAAACCGTAATTAAGGATGACACGATATTCATTCTTGGTTTAGAACAATATAATTGGGGAATATCTTGTCTCTTTAATATTTCCCTATTTAAGAACCATTTTGATATATATACAGTAGAATGGGATAAGGAAGGCCCATTTTTAATTGAAGAAAATGATTCTGTTAGAAATATTATAACCAACACTCCGTGCAAAACAAAAAAACTTTGGTTAAGCAAAAATCCAAACTTTAAAACTGGGGATTCATTTTACGGAATATTAGATTTTACAAGTCTTGATTATAATAATAGACGTCTAGACAAACGTGAACGTGTTGAATTGAAAGTCTATTTCCATTCAAAATAATTATTACTCAGAGGCTAATACCGAACTGATGGTTTCTTAAATAATAAATATTCCCCAAATTCTCCTTTTTGC
>DLGS01000187.1:0-211 GCA_002482815.1 Bacteroidetes bacterium UBA7688 | reverse complement strand
TCTTCGCGAAGAAGAATTTGAAGCAATAACCAAGGTAATGGGCCGCGTACCCAATTTTACCGAAACTGCGATGTACTCCGTAATGTGGAGCGAGCATTGCAGCTACAAAAACTCGATCAAATGGTTGAAGACCCTGCCCCGCGATGGTGCGCGCCTGTTGGTTGCCGCCGGTGAAGAGAATGCAGGCCTTGTGGATATTGGCGACGGATTG
>DLGS01000130.1 GCA_002482815.1 Bacteroidetes bacterium UBA7688 | reverse complement strand
TAATCCAGGCGGGTTTTACTTCTGTTGCTAATTGTTTTAAACTGCTGAGGTAATCTAAATTTAGCGGATCAGTACTTCCAATAGACAATGATACCCCGTGCATGACCACGGGATATCGTTCTGCTATTTGATGTAAGATGTGTCTCGGTCTTCCGTGTGAGTCCATGAAATTCTCAGAAATCACCTCAAACCAATCTACGGCAGGATTCTTTTTGAGAATATGCTCGAAATGCTGGCTTCTAAGTCCTAAACCCAACCCTAAATTGGGTAATCCGAGTCTAGTTGCCATTGTTTTTTGGTTTACAATTTGAAAGACTCTCCGGTAGTTTTTTGGCACTTTCCTGTTCCATTTTCAAAACTCTTAGATCGGCAGCAATCTTTCTTTCGGCAGGATTGTTGATGTAAGAGCAAGATCTTGAGCCACTTTGTCCGCAAGAGGAATAATCGACACCTGTTGTATGGCGAATGGTATTGACGTAATCTTCACTTGGTCCGTAAGGCAGAGGAGCTGGGCCAAATTCCTCACCATTTTCTTTTCTTTGTTCTTCGAAACGTATTCTGGCTAATTGCCAAACGCTAAGTCCTTTATTGGGACCTTGCGCCATAAAACGAGAAGATAAAATAGGTACACCACAGCTACCCTGATAGCGGCATTCGTTTTGACCCGGATGACAAAATTCTTCGGTAGTGCCAAAAATGCCGCAACCACCTTGTCCTTTGCACTCGTTT
Source organism: Bacteroidetes bacterium UBA7688 (assembly GCA_002482815.1). Lineage (GTDB taxonomy): Bacteria > Bacteroidota > Bacteroidia > Chitinophagales > Chitinophagaceae > Rurimicrobium. The sequence continues at coordinate 5,580 of DLGS01000130.1, read as the reverse complement.
AAAGTATGGCAAGGATGACCAACTGCTGTTGAGCAATCTCCCTTTCCTGCACAGTCATTATTTCCTGAATATCCTGCATTTTTGCATGAATTAAGCCCCATACATACATGAAGCTCTCTATTTACTAGTTCTGACATAATATGTTTTTTAAGATTGGTGAGTATATGGAGTACTTGGTACTTTAGGTACATCGGCTACAATGCTATAATCTAGACCTACATCTGGCAGCGCTGGAAAATAATTGTCGTATTTGGGATCTGTTGCCCAGCTCCAGTTAGGATCTGCTTTAGCCAATTGATCGATTAAATTCATAATTTGTGCTTTAGGTCTTAGCGAACTTTGCTCAAATAAATATGGTTCAAATGTCAGAGCGCCTTGGTAGGTTGTATTGTCTTTAGTATAAGTATATTTATTGATTTGGTTTCCAACACCACTCAAAAGCCAGATCATCGATTTATGAATACCATACATGAATAGATCGTATTGGGTACTTTCGTCTTTGTAATAGCAGGCTTCAATCATTAAAAGAATATAAGCAAAAACGGCATTACCTAATTCTGAGCATAATGCCAATGCCTCGTTACCTGAAGCAGCATAGTCGGCTGTTTGAGGATTAGCATCAGTATTATATACAAAATAGCTAAAGAAATCGTCTAAGCCCTGAATTTTACTAAACTTTTCCTGATAGTAACCACCAAAACTGTAGACTTCCAGGAATTTAGCAAAGTGAGCCAGTTCTTTTCCGGTATCATCATAATCACCTGGCCAAAAAACAGCCTTTCCATCAACAATTTCCAATGGAACAGGCATTTTATTTTCACCCCATTCTAAGATATGTTGTTGGTCATCACTTTTTCCTTCTCCTTGTTCAATAATACGTCCTATAGCTTCAATTGCTGAATTAGCATCATATACTCCAAGAAGTCCGCCGCTTTCATCTTCATTTGCAAACTGAGGATTGTGGTCTCTGTCATAATGCACAGTATTCATGGAATTTTGAGAATAGAAGGGTCTCGCACGACCTGAATCATCCGGAGGAAGCAATTGTGGTCTGTAATTATACGGTCCGGGAAAATCTTCTTTTATACACGTAATAATTAATTCGTACAAGCGACCAATAGTCTTATATTCAATTGTATTTAATAATTGTTTGTCTTTGTAAGGATCTTCAAACGGTTCAGGGCTTTCTATCTGCAGGAAAGTAGTCAATTGATTTAACGATAATTTTGCAGCATTAATTTGAAACTCGGGGATATGTCCGTCTAATTGTGTTGGAAAAGATAATATTTTTCCAATTCCCATTAGATCGGGAGCAATTTGACAAACAGCTTGTTTGACATTGCAGGCGAGAGCAAGGTGCAGCATTTCTTCGATAACAACACTCATAATTAAAGCTGCGGCTTTGTTGGAATAAACCAATACGTCTACTTTAAGTTCTTGTGCCAATGCATCAATTTCTGCAGGAGTAAGTTTACCCGCCTGAGTAAGCTGAGTATGAATTTTAGCGTACAATGTGTCCTGATTCTGTGCTCTGTTTATCGAATAATAGGTAGATAAATATGTTGGGATAGTAGCAAGTTCAAGCGCAATTGCTTGCTGCATTACTTCCGGGATATTTTCTTTTGTTACCGTATCCGAAAATTTAAAAAGTTTTTTTGTTTCCATGTAGTTATTTTTTTTTGGCAATAGGTTTATTTGTAATCTTTCTTGTTTTAAATTTTTATAAGTACCTGTAAACTGCGAATGTTATCGGTTAATCCGGCTCCATATTCAGTATTCAGATTGGTGCAAATGATTATACCTTTTGCAAAGTATTGGCGTCAATATGTAGAAATTGAGTAGGAACACCATTAATCAAAAACTGTAAAACAATATTTTGAATGTATTGCAATTGAACTGTTCCGTTACTCAAAGTTTCAACATACCAAGTCGTTTCCATTGAAATTACCTTTCCAAAAGAATTTTCAAAATTGATATTATTTACTCCGCCACCATGATTAGTGGTACTTACCGTAATACTGGAATAGCTTGTAACTGTAATTCCATTGGCATTTAATGAACTCAATTGCTGTGTGAGATAGGTTGAAGGATCAATAATAGAATGATCTGTAAAAGGCAATTGAGTTCTGTCGGCGGTTGGAAAAAGTGGATTGCCTGTTCCGGTTACAACTGGTCCTCCAACCATCAAAATGGAAACACCGTGTGGTACCGAAATTTGTTTGTTGTATTGAGTCGTTGGATCTTGTGTGGGAATAATGGTATTGTCAGCAACTGTACCCGGACCATAAGGACCTTCTAGTTGAGGTTGTATTGCGTGGTAAAGCCAAGTGCCATTTTCGGCATGAATTAAAGTGTTTTCTATAGGTTGTGCCCCGTTTGGATCGGCATTGTTAGCAATGTAAACTCTTTGTTCATAGAAGAGTACACCGCTTGTTTGTGTGTATCGACCCTCGCGATTTGGTGCTCCGCCCGCTATAGCCGAAAAAGAAATTTCTTCAAAATAAGGGAAGTTTTTAGTGATATAACCACTTGGAACATCTGCCTGAGGTAATGGCATAACATTGTAACCCGTAGCTTGGGCTCCCGTGGGACTATTCCAGGTACCAATAAAATTATTTAAAAGTCCGAGATTGGATGTACCAATAACTGTTGGCTGATTGGTCGTTGTTACAATTGGAGTTGTAATGTCTGGTATTACAGCTGGTGCCGAAGCAGCTTGTTGCGCCAGATAAGGGCAAGTTTGTGTTTCCAGGTTAGTTGAATTTTCCATGATGTAGGTTCTTGTTTAGATTGCTTTTTTGGGGAATTATTTATTCATAAAATTACTACGATGAAAAAGCTTAAATAAAAAAAAAGGCATGAGTCCCGAATTTTTATGCATAAGAGACTGAAAAAGCAGCATGGATTCCTTTTTTGGGTTTTGAAGCATAAATGATTGAAAGAAAAAAAGTCCTAATTTTCATTAGGACTTTTTTGGTGAGGGGGGAGTGGAATGATAACCATTTAAATATATTGGGTTATTAAGCAAATCAAGGATTCTTAAAAGTATATCCAATGGTGACAAAGAAACTTTCGTTGTAAATTTTCCATTGGGTTTTGGTATTGGCATTTTCGATAAGCGGTACAAATCCTTTAATGTATCTGCCTCCTAAACGAATACCATTTGAAAATTCATAATTTAAACCAGCGGTAAATCCGGCATCCATTTTTTGGCTGTATTTACTTGGCTTTGTACCGTTTCCGTAGAGTGATGTATCGGTATATAAATTTCCGTCGGCATCTTTGCGCTGTATGGAAGTATTTAGCAAAATTCCAATATACGGACCTGCAAAAAGCTGTATTCCTTTGTAATAAAAAGCAGGACTGACAGGAAACAATTCAATATACTGCCGTTTAAATTTACTTTTATAATCACCGTTTATCGTATCATTTAATTGAAGCGACATCAATTTTCGGCTGTAAAATACCTCGTGTTTTAATCCAAAGTATTTTGATATTTTATTGTCAAGTGTAATTCCAATAGTTTGGCCAGTTAAGCTTTTTGGCGCTCCGCCTGTTGATAAACTGTCAACATTCTGGCCATTTAATGAGGATCCGTTTATACCAGCGCTAATTCCAAAAGTAAGTCCAGTTTCCTGTGCATTAACTTTTAACAAAGAACAAAGCAGGAATAAGATTATATAGATTTTTTTCATTGTTACAGATTTTAAAAATTAATATCCCAGATACCCGCTGTTTTTTCCAGCTCTACTAACGCAGCAGCATAATTGTACAGGGTTTCATGGTAACTAAGCTGTGTTTCGTTGTAAGTTCTTTGCGCATTTAATACCTCAAGCAAAGTGGTTTCACCTCGTTTGTAACTATAAACTTTTCCGTCCAGCAGTTTTTTTGCATCAGCTAATAAACCCGTATCAAACTGTTTAACTTGTTTTTGTGCAGTGAGATAAGCAAACCATGCTTTCCGAACTTCAGTTTGAATTTGTAATTCCGTTTGTTTGTACAAAACGTCGGCTTGTTGTACGCTGTATTCGGCAGCTTTTAATTCTCCTTTATTTTGATTTGAAAATTTAAGCGGAATCGTAATTCCGGCAGAAACGGCATTAGAAGATGGAGTAGGAGCCACAACATTGCTTACAACAGAAGCATTTTCTACACCAAAACTTAAACCTAAATCCAAAACTCTATTAGCTTTGGTTAATTTTAAAACTTCCTGTGCGACATTTTTGTTTTTAAGAGCCGCAAGCAAGTCGGTTCTATTGTTTTGAGCCGTAACGATAAGCTCATCCAAATTAAATAGGCGTTCAAATTTTGTCAAATCACCAGAAGGTAAATACAACGTATCTGCTTTTTGATTTCCCAGCATTGTACCCAATTCTAATAAAGCGGTTTTCCAATCGGCTTCACTTTGGTACACATCATTTAGCATTGAATTGGCTTCCAGTTTACTTTGGCGGGCATCAATCTCCGTAATACTTCCTAGTTTAAAACGGATGCTGTCCGTAGCGGCAATGTTTTTAAGAATAGTATACGAGTTGAATTGTACCTTAAAAATCTGTTTCTGTTTTAATCCGGTTAGATAATTTAAAGTGGCTTCGGCTCTTAAGTTTCTAAAATAATCTTCTAATAAAGTTTTGGTTAGTTCTGTGGTGCTTTTTGCCACATTTATTCTGGCTCTTCTTTTACCGCCTAATTCAAGCGTCCAGCTTAATTCGGTAGAAAAACCATAACCCATCTGCATTCTGCGCTGGCCGTTATCACTTGCACCTACAGCCAGTTCCGGATCCGGAAAAACTTTTGAAGCTTCAGTATTAGCCTGTGCCATATCTACATTAAATTTTTCGGCTGCATATCCCAGATTATTTTTACTGACGAGAGAAAGAAAATCAGGATAGTTCATTTTTACCGAAACGAATGTCGTATCAATCTGAGCGTTTGATACTGCCGAAAAAGTCAGCAGTATCAAAAGTGTTACCCATTTTTGTTTTATATTTTTAATCATAAATATCATTTTATTGAGAATCAGTTTCGTGTTGTTTTGCCGTTTCAGCCCAATCAAATTTTTTCTCGATGAGATAATAAAGTGAAGGCAAAGCAAAAAGGGTCAGGATAGTAGAAAATAAAAGTCCGTAAACAATAACCGTTGCCAAAGGTCTTTGCACATCGCTGCCTATTCCTGTTGCCAGTGAAGCAGGTAATAATCCTAATACCGCCACTGTGGCTGTCATTAAAACAGGACGGAAACGCTGTTTTGCACCATTGGTTACAGATTCTATAAGCGTCATTCCGTTTTTGCGCAGCTGATTAATATGAGAAATCATGATAACTCCATTTTGTATGGCTACTCCAAATAAGGCTATAAAACCTACTGCCGAGGATACATTTAAAGTCATACCACGAACATTTAAAGCCAGCATTCCGCCAAATAATGCCAGAGGAACGATACTCATTAACAATCCAGCCTGACGGAATTTTCCAAATGCACCGTACAGCAGCACAAACATAATGGCAAGCGCTAACGGAACGATAATAGCCAGATGACCATACGCACGTTCCTGATTTTCAAATTGGCCTCCCCATTTT
>DLGS01000393.1:887-4927 GCA_002482815.1 Bacteroidetes bacterium UBA7688 | reverse complement strand
CTTAAACGAAGAGCTGCATACGGTGAATGCCGAGCATCAGATGAAAATCAAAGAACTCATTGAATTGAATGATGACCTAAATAATTATTTCCGCAACACCGATATCGGACAGATTCTGATTGACAAAAAATTAATTATCAGAAAGTTCACGCCAATTGCGACCAAACAAGTCAACTTAATCAGCACAGATATTGGAAGATCAATAGCGGATATTTCCAACAATATAAAAGACCTGGATTTTATCAATTCTATAAAATCGGTTTTACAATCCGGTAAAGGAACTGAAAAGGAAATCACAATCGGAGATGACAAGATTTACCTGATGCGCATCGCGCCTTACCTGAGACAAAACAAAAGCGTTGACGGAGTGGTGGTAAACTTTATTGATGTATCGGAGGTAAGGCAGTTAAATAACATATTGGAGGCAGTTTTCAACAGTTCCAACAGCGCGATTATTGCATTAAATGCGGTCAGAAATGAGAAAGGTAAAATTGTAGATTTCGAAACTATTTCGATAAATAATACTGCAGACAAATTATTGAAAAAGTCGGAAGTACTGCTTAAAAGACATTTTGATCAACTGTATCATGACATAGACACAGAAATATTTAGCCTATACACCAGAGTAATTGAAAGTGGTAAGAGTTCAGAATTTGAATATTATCACGCTGTGAAAAACAAATGGCTCGACATTGTTGTTGTAAAAATGATGGATGGACTTGTATTAACTATCAATGATATAACCGAAAAAAAACAAAATACTGAAAAAATAGAAAAGAGCTATCAAAAATTGAGAATGGCATCTGCAGAAGTGCAGGAAACAAACGACAAGCTCGAACAATCCAATATGGATTTAATGCAATTCGCTTCTGTAGCATCGCATGACCTGAAAGAACCACTCCGAAAAATCCAGGTTTTCGGCAATATGCTTAAAGAAAAAGCGAAAGAAAAATTAAATGAAAACGAAGCAGGTAATCTGGAAAAAATCATAACGTCATCTAACAGGATGCAGATACTGATTGACGATGTCCTTACCTTATCCAGACTTTCAAAAAATGACACCCCTCATATACCGGTAGATCTCAATATTGTCGTAAATCAAATTATAGACGATTTGGAAATAAGCATCGCTGATAAAAAAGCCAGTATTAAAATTGAACCTTTACCGATAATAAAAGGTGTATCCGGCCAGCTGCATCAACTGTTTCAAAATCTGATCAGCAACGCCATAAAATTCAATGAAGGCAAACCTGAAATCACCATACGACAATGTGACCATGATTTCGAAAACAATTTCAACGTAAATCAGAAGGATTACTATTGCATCTGTGTAAAAGATAACGGAATTGGGTTCGATGAGCAGTTCAGCGAGAAAATATTCGGTGTATTTCAAAGATTAGAAAAAACAAACTACCAGGGAACCGGTATTGGGTTGGCAATTGTCAAAAAAATAATCGATAATCATAAGGGCTTTATCAAAGCGACAAGTTCTCCTGGTAAGGGATCTGAATTCATGCTGATTTTACCCAGATAATAATCACAGCAATAACATCAATAAAAAGAAAAGCGGTCCTTTAGAAAAAAGACCGCTTTTACTTTGTTCACCTCATCATCAAAAAAACACCTTTAGTATATATAGATGGCTAATGCCAGTTGTTTTATGTGTATAATTACTGAAAGAAACATCCCCTGTTTCTGATACAAAGTAAGCAATCAAAACCCGGAGAGAATTTATACAGTTTACACATAGAATTACATGATTCCAACATGAAAACAATATCTTAAAATAAACGCCAAACCCCTTGCTAATAAAGCATATCAAACCGCTTTGCGGTAAATTTGTTTTAGGCGAAATAAAAAATATTTCCCAAGATAAATCCGACAATCATGAATTTACAGTTCGATATACAGGCGTTACAAGACTTAAAGGCATTGCTTCAAAAACTTTCGTTCCATGTGGAGCAGACAACGATTGAAAAACTCTATCAGAAGTATAAAAACATCGTTAATAATCAAAGCCACCGTCATACCACCAATGAAGTGCTGCAGAAATGCAAGGCTGATCATTCAATCATCGAAAATCTTATTCAAAAAAAACAGCCCGGAGATGCAAAAATTATTCTCCTGGAAAAAGTAACCTGCGCAATACTTGCATTATCATATGAGCTGGAACAATTGTGATTTATCTTTTCAAATATGAAACAGCATAAATTCTGCACATTGGCATATTCACAAAACCTTTTGAAAGATTACTTTTATTAAGCCTAATTTTATTGCCTATGAATAATAGTGGCGATAGAAAAGGTTTCATTTTCGGACAATATGAATCACCCGAAACAGACCCATTCGATAAACTTTTCGAAATCTTCAAAGAATTAATTACGCATACCTCCGGCGATGTGGAAGAAGCAATTGACTGGATGCGGGAACTGGATGAAGAATACAAACTTTCGACACCGGAATATTCCATCGACGATTTTGTGGACGATCTCAAAAAGAAAGGATACATCCGCGAAGACAAAAAAGAGGATGGTGACGGAGGAATGAAAATAACCCCAAAAACAGAGCGTTCCATCCGGCAGCAAGCATTGAAACAAATTTTCGGAAACCTAAAAAAAAGCGGTTCAGGAAATCACAAAACCAAACATTCCGGCAGTGGAGATGAACACACCGGCGAATTTCGTGCGTATCATTTTGGTGACGGGCTGGATAGAATTTCATTGACAGAAAGCCTTAAGAATGCACAGATCAATAATGGAACAGATGAATTCCGTCTGACAGAGAATGACCTTGTTGTAGAAGATGCTCAATACAAAGCGCAAATGAGTACTGTATTGATGATTGACATCAGTCACAGTATGATTCTTTATGGTGAAGACAGAATTACTCCCGCCAAAAAAGTTGCAATGGCTTTGGCAGAATTAATCACCACACGATATCCTAAAGACACTTTGGACATTCTTGTTTTTGGTAACGATGCCTGGACAATCCCGATTAAAGATTTACCTTATTTGCAAGTCGGCCCCTTTCACACCAACACTGTAGCAGGCCTGCAACTGGCAATGGATTTGCTTCGCCGGAAACGCAATACCAACAAGCAGATTTTTATGATTACGGATGGCAAACCAAGTTGTGTGCGCGAGCGTGATGGCACTTACTATATGAACAGCAACGGTCTGGATAATTATATTGTAGAACAATGTTACACCCAGGCTCAGCAGGCCAGGAAATTACACATTCCCATTACCACATTTATGATAGCCAGCGATCCTTACCTGCAGCAATTTGTCACACGTTTTACGGAGGCAAATCAGGGGAAAGCTTTTTATACCGGACTGAAAGGTTTAGGAGAGATGATTTTTGAAGATTACGAAACGAACAGAAAAAAGAAAATTAAATAGTTCTAGAACACAAAAACAATGGATATCCAAAAAATAAAAACATTAGGTGCTTTAAAAAAAGCAAAATACCAGAGCAAAAATATTAAAGATGAACTCAGGCAAAATCTGCGGGAGAAAATAAGTAAGGGAGAAACCGTTTTTGAAGGCGTTTGGGGTTTTGAAAATTCTGTTATTCCGGAATTGGAACGCGCCATTTTATCAAGGCATAATATCAATCTCCTTGGATTACGTGGCCAGGCAAAAACCAAGCTGGCCAGGCTGATGATCAATTTGCTCGACGAGTGGATTCCTTTTGTGGAAGGTTCAGAAATCAACGATGACCCATTTCAGCCCATCTCCCGTTTTGCTAAAGACTTGATTGCAGAAATGGGAGAAAAGACACCCATCAGCTGGTTGCACAGAAGCGAACGTTTCTATGAAAAACTGGCCACCCCTGATGTGACTGTAGCCGATCTGATTGGCGATATTGATCCAATTAAAGCGGCCAATTTAAAACTCTCTTACGCCGACGACAGGGTTATCCATTTTGGAATGATACCCCGTGCCAACCGTTGCATTTTTGTGATTAATGAACTACCCGATCTGCAGGCACGTATTCAGGTTGCCTTGTTTAATATTTTGCAGGAAGGCGATATTCAA
>DLGS01000393.1:0-827 GCA_002482815.1 Bacteroidetes bacterium UBA7688 | reverse complement strand
TACTGCCAATCCGGAAGATTATACAAACAGGGGTAGCATTGTCACGCCATTGAAAGACAGGATTGGTTCTCAAATTCTTACCCATTATCCTGAAAACATAAAAACTGCCCGGAAAATTACAGAGCAGGAAGCAAACCTGGATGAACGTCAGAGCGAATCCATCCATGTGCCCGGATTGGCAAAAGACCTTCTGGAACAAATCGGTTTCGAAGCCCGCAAAAGTGAATTTGTGGATTATAAAAGTGGTGTAAGTGCAAGGATGAGCATAACTGCTTTCGAAAATTTGCTGAGCACTGCTGAACGACGTGCCCTGAAATCAGGAACAGAAAAAACGACTGTCCGCCTTTCTGATTTTATGGGTATTATTCCGGCTGTAACCGGCAAAGTAGAATTAGTGTATGAAGGTGAGCAGGAAGGCGCAGCAAAGGTTGCAGAACAATTATTAGGCGATTCTCTAAAAACATTATTCGCTGAATATTTCCCGAAAATAGAAAAACTGGAGCGTCCTAACGAACGAAGTCCTTACCAGGATCTGATGGATTGGTTTATGGAAAATGAACTGGAACTGATGGATGAAGACAGCGACAAAGATTATCGTTATCAGCTGGATACCATTACTCCCCTGAAAAACCTTATTCAAAAATACCAGCCCGATGTTCCAAAAGAAGATGTTTATTTTCTTGCCGAATTCGTGCTTTGGGCATTATCCGAATATAAAAAACTGGGAAAGAACCGGTTTACCGAAGGCTATCAGTTTAAAGATTTGCTGGGTAGTTATATCCGGAAATTATAAAATAAAATTTCTGAAAAAACCTGCCTTAACCGGG
>DLGS01000047.1 GCA_002482815.1 Bacteroidetes bacterium UBA7688 | reverse complement strand
GCTGTCAAACAGGGCAATACCCGCTCCTTGCTGAGCTGGCAGAGTGGTGTGGAGCATGAGTTGGCTTATATCGATATCCAGCACAGCAAAGAGGGTTCATCCTGGAATGCAATCGGCAAAGTACAGGCAAAAGGCAGCAACAGCGACTATAGCTTTATCCATAATACACCTGCCGAAGGCCGCAACCTGTACAGGCTTAGAATGATGAATAAGGACGGTACCTATGCTTACAGTCCGACTCGTGTGCTGAATTTTGAAGGCTTGAGTAAAACAGTCAATGTTTACCCCAACCCGGCAAGTGAGCAATTGAACATTGTACTGCAAGGCAATAGCCAAAACAACAGCTACGAGTTGATTGATGCTTTGGGTAGGGTAATACTGAAAGGTTCATTAATCGCGAAAAACAGAAATAAAATAAATGTAAGTAGCGTACCGATGGGTTCTTACACCATCAGAATCACCACAGATACTGAAGTAAGTACAGAGCAAGTGCAGATAGTGAAATAGCATAAACTGCTCCATTGAATCAAATTCGATGGAGCAGTTGTTTAAATTTTTTCTTTGAATGGCGCAAACATCCAAACGCTATATATTAATTGCGGGCAATGGAAAAAAGTTTTCGATTAAAGTACTGTCACCTGATGCAGATCATCACCTGTTCCGCATCTATTATCGAAAAATGAATGCCGTATTGTCTAATTGGCGCTACCTCGATGATTGTATTGATTTAGTATTTATAGAAAGTACAGTGAGAAGATATTTTGGCTATCTGTCGGAGTTGAGGGTGGTTTAAGTATTAACATCATTAAGTATAAGCGACCAAATCGGGAATTATAGTTCAATAAATTTTTATACCCGCCAGGTTGGTATAAAAATTTTTGTGTTTAAGACGGTACATTTGAAGCAACTACTCAATAATAATTCTAAAAACAATTAATGTGCTGAAAAAACTGAAAATCGATATCGTATTCTTGAAAAACCACTATCAAAAAACACAAAACTCATTTAGCACTAAACATCGAAATGTGTTAAGCTATTCAGGACATATAAATTTTGGTTAGCAATCATTAAAATAATAGTGATAATTGGTTGCTCCTGCTTTTCACGAATGTCCTGTTTTTCGTGACCTATCAGAGATAATTCAGGAAACCTATTCACGCTACGCCAGGAACCTAACGGCGATACGCGGGAGGACGAATCGACGATACTTTCTTGAGGAATAAAAAAAGCCCCTCAAAAACTTGAGGGACTTAGCATATTGGAAGAAAAAATTATTCTTCTGCCGGAGTAGGCTTATTCACCAATCAAAGGCATGTATTTTGCTCTGTTGTCATACATTATCCAGACCAGAATAGCACCAAGTACAGCAGCTATCGGGAAACCGCTTGTATCGGTCACAGTATTGGTAAGGATAATGCCCACCATCACCGGGAAGCAAACCAAAGCCCCCAGTGCTCTTGTCTTGGGGAAAATAATCAAAAGGCCGCCAATGATTTCTGCGGCTCCGGTGAGTGGCATCAGCCAGCCTATTTCCATAAATGCCCCCATCACTTTCATCAACCGCTCCGGCATATTCTCCGGCATTGGCATATAATTCAAAAACTTGTTGAGCCCTGCATTGATAAACATTAGTCCAAACAGCAGGCTTAATACGAAAGTGATTTTGTTTTTCATTTTATTTGTTTTTTGAGGTTAAGAAAATTTCATCTAAGTTATTTAAAGCTGCGGTAAATCCTTCCTTAAAGCCCATTTCTATTAATTGCTCCAGATCGGCCAGTTTTTCGTGTTTGATGGTAACGGCAACCGTAGTCGATTCGCCTCCAGCTTTGAAATCAACGTCCCATGCCGATTGCGGCATTTCTTCTTTGATGTTTCCGTTTTCATCACAAAAAGCGTCAGTGAACTTATAGTTAGTCTTTGGCGAAATAGAGGTGAAGTCCGCCAGCGCCCAATGCTCTTCGCCGTTTGGTCCTACCATGGCATAGAGTCTTCTTCCGCCTTCTTTAAATTCCATCGACTTGGTGCGCGATACCCAGGGCCTGGGTGCCCACCACTGGTCGAGCAAAGCAGGAACGGTGTAGGCATCCCACACCTGTGGAAGTGTTGCTGCAAATGTTTTTACAACATGTACCGTGGCATTTTCTTTATTCACGGTAAATTCAAGATTTGTATTACTGTTCATATTATTTGGTTTTAAGTGTTTGCAATAAATTATCAAGTTGGTTGTAGCGGTCTTCCCACATCTTCCGGAACTGTTCCAGCCATTTATCTATCTCCTGCATTTTGCCGGCGTTGAGGTGGTAATAAATTTCCCTGCCCTGTTGTTCCTGCCGTACGATTTCGCATTCTGATAATATTCTGATATGCTTGGATACTGCCTGGCGGCTGGTATGGAAATGCTCGGCCAGTGCATTCGGCGTCATAGCCTGCAGCGCAATGAGCCCGATGATGGCCCTTCTGGTGGGGTCGGCAATAGCCTGGAAAACATCTCTTCTCATCTGTACTTATTATTATGAAACTAATCAGTTGCAAATATACGCGCAACTGTTTGATTGCGCAAAATTTTTATGCTAAAAAAAAAAAGGCCACAGCAATGCTGTGGCCTTTCAAAATATAAGCTTTCGTTTATCCAACAATTAATACCAGGTCGTTGGTGTTTACCATAGCGCCGGCATTCAAAATAATCTCCTCAACAGTGGTGTCCTTCGATGCAGCAACGGTGGTTTCCATTTTCATCGCTTCTATCACAAATAGTGGCTGGTTCTTTTTGACTGCCTCACCTTTTTTCACCATTACTTTGGAGAGCAATC
>DLGS01000210.1 GCA_002482815.1 Bacteroidetes bacterium UBA7688 | reverse complement strand
CATTTCAGGTGAGTCATTTTTCTTTTTCAGGCATGCGCTGAACAAGAAAAATGACTCACCTGAAATGAATGCCAATTACGATCCGGCATTAACAGTCAATTTCAATTTAGGCAAGCTCAATTTACTAACACCACCGGAAGGAGCACCCGTCAGGATAGACAGTGACTGGACAATAGTTTGCGTGGTAAGGGCAGATGACGCTTCAGGGAATATTTACAATCAACTGATTGTAGAAGACAGCAATGGTGGTATTGCGCTGCTGTTAAATGAAAACAGCTTATACACGCGATATCCCATTGGTAGAAAATTATACTTAAAGATAAAGGGTTTGTATCTGGGAAACAACCATGGTACACCACAACTCGGCGCAACTCCGGTTCCGGATAATTCAGGTATTCTGCAGGTTTCTGATATATCAGCAAAGTTGTTGAATCAGATTATGATATCAGCAAACACAGCATTCGCGCTTCCTCCAATCGAAGTAGCATTAGGGGATTTAGCCTTACCGAGAAAAGATTTGTTAAACAGATTACTACTCATAAAAAACATCGAGCTGAACAACCCCACTTATGACAATATTTATGCAGACCCTTTAGTGGCTACAAGTATTAAATTGCACGACTGCTCAGGGGGCTCAATCGTATTGCGGACAAGCAACTATGCCAGTTTTCAAAACTATCCCACCCCTTTTGGCAAAGGCAATATTACTGCTATATACAGCCTTTACAATAATGCGGGCCAATTAACGATACGGGATACCAATGATGTAAAAATGGGGCTGACCAGATGTGATGGGAGCTCATTTCAGGAGTCAGAGCTGATCAGTATTCAATTTTTGCGCAAATTTTATCAGGGCAAAGATTCTGCAATCGGAAATTATAAAATCAATGGAATTGTTACCAGTGATGTTGATAATAAAAACTTTGGAACAGGGAATATTATTATTCAACAGGAAAATTATGCCTTGACAGTATATTTTGGTTCATCTGCGAGCGACCTTCCACAGCTTGGAGATTCGATTGAACTAAATGTAAACGGAGCAATAATTACAAAATATAATGATGCCCTTGAAATAAAGAATATCAAGACAACAAAGATAAAAACCCTGGCCAGAAATAAATCTGTTCAGCCAATTACGCTCACCATTGCTGCGCTAAATACAAACTTCTACAATTATGAATCTGTACTTGTAAAAATAATTAATGCCAAAATCACGAGTTCCGGCAACTTTGCAGGCAGCAATACCCTGAATGACGGAACAGGGACAATAACCCTGTACACCAGCAACAGTGCCACCTTTGCCAATATCGCTGTTCCGACCATTACTAAAACATTTCAGGGAATTGCAACACCCTATAATACCACAAACGAAATCAAAATCAGGAATCCATCTGTTGATATTTATTAATTCTGTTTTGTTTTAGTCTAAAAAAATCTATTTTTATTCTGTTAGAGATTTTCTAAATTAGAAATCTATTTTTGTAGCACTATAACCAAACCATAAATGCCGCAAAAACTATCCCGACCTCTTCAAGCTTTGTTGCTTGACGATGAAATAGATGCTTGCAAGAATTTGCAGAGTTTCATAAATAAATATTGGAAAGACAAAATCGAAATTTATGGATATGCACTCAGTACTACTGAAGCCGAAAAACTTTTAGTACAGGTGCAACCGGATGTAGTATTTATAGATATTGAAATGCCGGGAGAAAACGCCTTCCAGTTTCTTGACCGAATACAACCATTTTCCTTCGAAATCATTTTTGTTACAGCGTATGATGAATATGCACTGCGAGCACTAAAACTTAATGCCGTAGATTATATCCTGAAACCAATTTCAATAGAAGAAGTGGAAACGGCCATACACAAGCTGGAAGAGAAAATTATACTAAAACAATTTGCTTCAAAAGTTGAGAATCAGAATAACTTCTCAGATTTGAAGCAACAAATGTTGCAAAAAACAAAGCAGGATAAAATATTGCTGAAGAATAAAACAAGAATGGAGATGATTAATTTTTCTGACATCATTTACCTTGAAGCTGAAGGCAGTTATACGACATTTTATTGCAAGGAAGGCGAAACAATTAAATCACTGGTAATGAGTAATTCTATCATGGATTATGAAGAATTATTGCCAGTCGAGACATTTTATAGAATTCATAAATCCTATCTGGTGAATTGTAAGCATATTAATAAAGTTCTCAAACAAGATCGTAATCTTGTCGTAATGAATAATCTTACAGAATTACCATTGAGCAGAAGAAGATACCTAGGACTTGTGGAATTTTTAAAAGCTCTCCAGTAACCAGCATTTACCAGATGAGGTATTTTTCACTCTTCATTCTTTTATTCATTTCCTCATTAGTAAAAGCTAAGGAATATCCTACGCTACACTATGGGATAGAAGAAGGATTGCCGAGTAATATGATTTATGATATCTACCAGGATCCGGATGGTTTTATATGGATTGGCACAGATAAAGGGGTAGCAAGGTATAACGGGCAAAAATTCGAAACCTTCACTACAGCAGATGGACTCTCGGACAATGAATGTTTTTTCTTTCAGCCGGACCATTATGGCAGAATGTGGATTGGCACTTTTAATGGAGAACTTTGTTTTTATAAAGATGGGGTGTTTCATAATGCAAAAAATACGCCATGGCTTAAATTGCCTTTTAAATCTTCAATTACTAGTTTTATAAATATTAATAGAGACAGTAGTATTACCATACTTTTCAGAGACCACCAAAGTTTTATAGAAATTAACCAGGAGCATATTAAACATTTTGCACCAAAATCAATGTCCTTAAGATCAAACGACTATCCTTGTATAAATATTGAAAAAAAGGACAAAGACTATTATGATATTTTTTTCTCCAACAGAATACTTACAATCGACCAATCATCCAAAACAATAAAAATAAAATATTTTGACACCTTACAATTGTCTCATTTAATTTATGGCAACCGCTTTAAGTTAATTTCGTCCGAAAAAAATGCTTACTACACCACTAATTTAGAACCGGTTTTTATAGATGAAATCTCCATCAATAAAAGCATAGTCGTTAATCGTTTTGAGAGTGATGGAAAAGAATATTTTGCTTCGACTAATAAAGGGCTATACTTCAAAGGGATGGACCCGGTTTTACCTGAAATGGTGATACATGATGCGCTTAAAGATGGAAAAGGAGATTATTGGATTGGCACAGCCTCACAGGGCATTTATAAATTAAGCTGTAACTTTTCGAAAATGCAAAAATTACAAGGCATTTTCAAAAAACCTATTGTGTATGCTCAAACAACGCCCCAATATTTATTCTTTGCTGACAAGGCAAGAAATACATTCAGAATAAAAAAGGACTCCTCAAGGGTCGAACCTTTTTTCAGCTTTACAAATCCTGATGGAATGGAAAGCAGGCTTGATTGTATTCATTGGATTAAAGATGGTGTTTACTACAATTTCTCAAACAACCACAACTTTCGAATAAATAATATAAACAGGAACAATTATCAAATCAAAAAAATAAGAATCAACAATCTGGGTGGTCTTAATGGAGTATTCTTTACCGACAGTTTTATATACCTGAGAGATAGGATGTTCTTCAATATTCTACCACAAAAAGACCTGGAAAAAAATGATTCAATAGTCTATAAACAGGTGTGTTTAAAAACCAGAATGGAGGCTATATTCGGATCAGATGTAGATCAGAAAAAGCAATTCTGGATTTCCAGCCTGGACGGTGTTTATAAAATTATTGGTTACAACAGAATAAGACAAAATCAATTCAGAAAAACCTCATTCCGTCAATTTGCTTTTTTTAAAGAATGCTTAGTTGGGATCTCTCATCATAATGAACTACTTGTTTGCAGTAATTACGAAACCGCTAATGTTCGGGTAGATACCTTGAGAAGCGGAGATTGTGTTTGGGACAAATTCTACAAATTAAACGACACAGCTCTTCTTATCAGTACAAATAACTATTATAGAATCCTTACAATTGACGACAAACATAACAAGCCAAAATATACAATCAGGATTGTGGAAAAAGAGCAGATTCCCTATCAGCCTGAATTTCTATATATTGACAATACTGATTGCTATTTTTTCAAGCAAGGGAATCTGAACCGTTTTCCTGTTGACTATCTTCTCGAAAAAGACATATTACCCGTAATAAAAATTCTATCCTTAAAAACAAAATCGGGTACCTACCAACCAAAAGATAATTTTCCACTCGATTATTATGAAGGAGTAAAACTGAATATTCTCTTTACAAGCATATCATTCGACCATAAAAATCTAACTTATGAATATGCTATATCAACAAAAAACTCCTCTGATATATGGACGCCCATAATAGGCCAGGAACTGAATCTATTTAAAATCGGATCAGGGACATTTATTGTCAAAGTCCGCGCTAAAACAATGTCCGGAGAATATAGTGAGCCGGCAATTTTTGAACTTTCTATCTCCAAACCATTTTGGGCCACTTACTGGTTCATAGGAGCTGTGTCACTTTTTGCCATATTTGTCATTACTGTCATAGCAAGATGGAGCATCAAAAGGAACCTCAGGAAAAAGGAAAGGGAAGTACGGTTCTTACGCTCCGAGTATAAAGCACTCAACGCGCTGATGAATCCTCATTTTATCTTCAATTCCCTTAACAGCGTACAGAGCCTGGTGAACAACAATGAAAATACGACTGCCAGCAAATACATCAGGATTTTTTCTGACCTCATCCGGCAGAACATGCGTAATATTTCGCAAGATCTGATAACGCTGGAAAAAGAAATGAACCTTGTGGAAAACTATCTCAAAATAGAACAGCTCCGCTTCAAAAACAGGCTTTCTTACGAAATCGATATGGATAATAAAGTAGAGAAGGAATTGATACTCATTCCACCTTTACTTATACAACCTCTTGTAGAAAATGCAATCAAGCATGGCATCTGGCCCTTGAAATCTACAGAAGGTTTTATTAAAATATCAATCTATGAAAAGGAAGAAATACTTTTTATTGAAATAACAGACAATGGTGTAGGGCTAAAGAAGAAAACATCTGACACCATGCACGAATCTTATGCAATGGGTAATATTTATAAGCGAATTGAACAATTATCCCAGATACATCAGATTAATATAAAGGTTGACATTAAGGAAATACACGATGAAACAGGAAATGTATCAGGAGTAAAAGCAGAAATAACTATTCATGCCAACAAACGTGCTTAATGTAATAACTATGCGCATCCTGATCTTGTGGATGATACTTTTATTTCCATGCATTTCAATTGCAAAGGAATTCCCTATGTTGCATTACGGAATTGAGGATGGTCTTCCCAGCAATATGATTTATGATATCTACCAGGATCCGGATGGTTTTATCTGGATTGGTACAGATAAAGGGGTAGCAAGGTATAACGGGCAAAAATTCGAAACCTTCACTACAGCAGATGGACTCTCGGACAATGAATGTTTTTTCTTTCAGCC
>DLGS01000374.1 GCA_002482815.1 Bacteroidetes bacterium UBA7688 | reverse complement strand
AGAGGTTGATCTGAGTAAATTTGCGGATGGCGTCTACCTGTTTACCATCAGCGACAAGGAAGGCAACGAGTTGATTAAACAACAACGTGTCACTAAAGTCTCTGAAAAATAGATAAGGTCTGACAAATTGAATATTTTGCACAAACGGCGGCCATTTTTGGTCGCCGTTTGTGTTTTTAAAATATATGAAGTAAAAGGTCGGAATTTAACAATCATTTCTTATCTTGCAAGTTGCATCTTGTGCGTATATCATATTATTTCCGACACCTACCCTGAAAAAATAATCGTATGAAAAAATTATTTACCCCCATTTTTTTATTCTCGCTCCTGGTGAGTATAAGCTCGCAGGCGATAAAGGCCCCAAGAACAATCAACATTCCAACCGGTGCATTCCCAAATATGAAGGCAGTTATTGATAGCCTTAACCAGTATGGCGTTGAACCTACAATACCAGGCAATATTGTTGTTAATTTCCCAGCTACATGGTATGAAATCGCACCTCCTGGTGGGTATGTATTGGGTAATGCAACCTTTAATTCAACTTACACATTAGCGAATGGAGTTGTTTTTAACGGAGGGGGCAATACACAATTTATTGCAAACTCAGGTAGTGGTGCACACGATGCCATCTTTACTTTTAATGGTGTTGATAATGTAACACTTGATAGACTTAGGTTCCGCGATACATCGACTAATACCACTGTTACTACCATGATGGAGCATGGTGTTTCTTTTGTAAAATTGAACTCAAGTGATGGTTGTAAAAATGACATCGTCAGGAATTCTAACATCACACTAAATAACACAAATACTACTGCTGCTGCTGGTGTTTCCCATTATGGCACAGCAGGTGTTTTTATCGGAAACTGCAATAGCTCATCTACTGCTGCACTTACTCCACCTACAATCGGCACACCGGATGGTGCGCACGAAGGACTTATTGTTGACGGAGATTCCATACAAAATGTCAATCATGGTGTTTGGGCTTATGGCACAGGTGTTGTAATTGATGGCACCAACGTGAATGATCTGAATATTTATATCTGGAATAATGTTATCAGCAATTTTACGCACAATGGTGTATTCATGGCATTCTTTAATAATGACCAGGTCAGAGGAAACAGAATGAGTAATATGTGGATGAATGGTTCTGCCACACTTTTTGATATTAATGGAATTGTTTATACGAGTAGTGTTGCTACTGCTACAAATAACAGCTGGACATGTGAAAAGAATTTTGTAGAGCTTACGACCGGAGGAACAGGAGCAATATCTGCAACCGGAATAGTATCTCAAATTTACGGCACGGGTTCGACCACCATTAGTGAGGATACTGTAAAACTTGGCGCTGCTGGTACACAAGCGCAATTGGTTGGTATATGGCAAAGAAACCAAAATGGAACTTCCTTAATAGACAAAAATATTGTTTCCGATTTCGGAATTATCTCTACCGGAAATCCTACCTTGAATATTGTTGGAATCTATAATGGACAAATTAATACCGGTCCAGGATTATTACGGGCATATCCAACTGTTTCCACTATTACAAATAATCGGATTGAGCGATTTAATATTATAAGTACAGGCGGTTTATTTGGTTGTATTGATTTTAATGTAGTGAGTGCAGTTCCTTCTATATTTAAAAATAATCTGATTTCTGATATTGCTAATATTGGCAGCGCAACTTCCAGTGTTGTGAAAGGTTATCAATACAGAGGAAATGTTAACCCTACCGCTCCTGCCACACTTAACCTTACTTGTACAGGTAACACACTGTTTAACCTGAATACACAATTTAATGCAACTCCTGTTATTGGTATCGATCCGGGAACTACCACATCAAGTGCACAATTGATTGCAGATCTTAGCTCTAACCGTTTCGAAAGTCTGACTGCAGGTTCAGGTAGTATAACCGCTGTGCTGTTGGATAATATGAAATCTGTGATAATGAATAGTGATACCTTTTTAAATCTTACAGGAAAAGGAGATATCACTGCTGTGAGGTCTGGTTTTACCGGTCCGGGTGTTGTATCAATATCAATGACTAAAAACCTCATTGATTCATTGACTTCTTCAGGAACAAATAGTGTTGTAGCAGGTATCAGTACAACAACCGGTACATCCAATCCTCTTGCTACATTTAATCTTGCAAACAGCGTTATTCGCAGGATCCGTTCAACCGGAACAAATGGTTTGGCTCACGGATTTATTAATGCAGGTGCCAATACTACTTATAATATTGTAAATAATTTTGTTTCTGATATTCTTGCGGGTTCGAATACCACTGCATACAGTTCCTCTTTTGGTTTAAATATGGCAACCAGTGGTATTACCAATGTGATTTTCAATACGATCAACCTTAACAGTAATTCTGCAGTTGGTGGGTTTGGTGCAACAGGACTTTTATTTAATCCTTCAGCGACAAATACAATTCAAAATAATATCGTACGCGTAAATGTGACAGCAGGAGCATCAAACAACGTATCTGCTATTCGTGCAAATAATGGTTCCGCAAAAGCACCACCAACAACATCGGCATTTGCTGCAGCCAGCAATATTTATTTCTCGCCAATAGGTTCCAATAACTATTTGTATGTTATGGGAACGACCAACAGCAGTTTAGTAAACGGTTACCATCAAAGTGGTCTTAGCCAGGATGCGACAAAGAATATTGTCAACGACACCTTCTTTAATACAAAATGTGACAGAAGCAGCTACCACAAATTTATGCAAACTGGTGCTCCAACACGCGAAAAGAAAACATCGGCAGAAGATAACCTGAGCGGTGCAAGTGGGATTTTTACACCAACGGGTATTACTTATGCAGAAGCAGCAGCATTTGACGGCCCGATTGGGGTAGATTTTATTCTTTCTGCAAGACCAGTTGGTGCATCTGATATTGGTGCTTTAGAGTTTAATGGTACTTTAATTCCTCTGATGGATATAAAAATTACATCCAGCACTGGTCTTGACACGGCATGTACGTTTAATCTTCCTACACTTAAAGCAACTATTCCTTCTTACTTTAATAAAGTTTCCTACAAGTGGTACAGGGATACCACAAAATTAATAACATCCGACACCGCAACAAGTATTCTTGTTTCACCGGTCACTGCTGATTATACAGTACGTGTCTATGATTCAGTAACCGGTTGTACAGACACTTCTTCAAAATTCAGAATGACCATCGTTCCTCCTCCTCCGGCGATGATTACCTATTATGATTCTCTTACTTTCTGTGAATCAAGTGCAATCGTTGTTCAGGCCAATAAAGGGTATGGTTATACTTACCGCTGGTTCCGCAACAGTACATTGTTGGCAGCAGAAACCGACGATCATCTGGTGATAGATAAATCAGGGGATTATAACCTGGAAGTAAACACGATTTTAGGTTGTCCGACAACATCTACGTCTATAAAAGTGAAAGTTTATCCACTTCCTACACCAACAGTTATTTATGCTGGTCCAAGGTTGCTTGAAACACAGAAATATTATACTTACCAATGGTATAAGAATAATGTGAAGATTAACGATTCAGACGCGTTGGGTAAAAAATATTATGTTATGAGTGATGGTGCTTATTCTGTTGAGGTAACAGACAGTAATGGTTGTACAGCAAAATCTGACGTATTCCTTTACAGCCTTGGCATAAATGAAAACCAAATCTCTGCTAATATCAAAATTTATCCAAATCCTGCCAGCGATAAATTGCATATCGAAAGCCCTGTTTTGCTGAACGCAAGTCTGACCGATTTGAGCGGACGCGTTATTGTGAGTAAAACAGACGTGAAAGATATCGATGTTTCAGCATTGGCCAACGGAATGTACCTGTTAAACCTTACAGATAGTGAAGGGAAACTGATACATGTTGAGAAAATAAACAAGGTCAAATAACCTGAAGAGTCTAACACTTAAAATGGCTGCAGCTTAAAAAGTTGCAGCCATTTTTTCTTGTATTGCTCTTTATTTTTTGTGTAAAAAGGTTTTTGTATAGAATAATTCCTTACCTTTGCAGTCCCAAAAACGTGTCCGGCTATTCTTTTTCGGAAGGATACCCGCAGTTGCTGCCGGACGGTGAGGGATATTTCTTAACAACATAAAATTTTTTATGGCAACAAACAACCTGCAGAGCTATGAGCTGATGGTTATCTTCACACCAGTATTGGCAGAAGATGATTTTAAAGCTGCTCAAAAAAAGTTTTCGGACTTGATTAAAGAACATGGTGGCGAAATGACGCACCAAAACCCTTGGGGATTGCGCTCTTTGGCCTATCCTATCGAGAAAAAAACAACCGGTTTGTACTGGGTTTCAGAATTCGAAGCACCAACTGACCTGATTGCAAAACTCGAACTCCAAATGAACCGTGACGAAAACGTAATGCGTCATATGGTGAACAAACTGGACAAGCATGCCGTGGCTTACAACCTCAGAAAACGTAACAAACACACTGCGGAAGTAGTAGCATCTTAAATCATTTCTTTAAAACTATTTTTACAAAATGGCTAAGCAAAACGATATTAAATACCTCACATCTACACGAGTAGAAAAACGTGCAAAGAAATATTGCCGTTTCAAAAAACTCGGTATCAAATATGTAGATTATAAAGACGCAGAATTCCTTAAAAAATTTGTGAACGACCAAGGTAAAATGTTGCCTCGCCGTATCACCGGAAATTCTCTTAAATTTCAGCGCAAAGTAGCGCACGCTGTTAAAAAGGCTCGCCAGATGGCGCTTTTGCCTTATGTTACTGACCTTTTAAAATAAGAAATTGTAATGCAAATCATACTTATAAAAGACGTAGATAATTTAGGCGGAGCGAATGAGCTTGTAGAAGTTCGTCCGGGTTACGCCCGCAACTTTTTGATCCCTCAAAAATTTGCAATCGAAGCGAGCAGCAGCAACAAAAAAGTGTTGGACGAGCGCCGCAAACAAATTGAAAAGAAAGAAGCTAAACTTTTGGCTGAAATAGCAAAAGTTTCTGAAGCATTGAAAGCATCTCCTGTGAAATTGGGCGCTAAAATCGGTGTTAGTGGTAAAATCTTCGGTTCTGTTACAGCAATCCAATTGGCACGTGCTATCCGCGAGCAAAAAGGTTATGAAATTGACCGTCGCCGTATCAGTATCATCGATGAGGTGAAAGAAGCTGGTACTTACAAAGCTCAAATCGATTTCGGTAAAGAAAACTTACTTGAACTTGAGTTTGAAGTTATAGCTGAATAATATTTCACAACAAATCATTAAAGCTCTTTTGCATGAAAATGCAAAAGAGCTTTTTTGTTTTTTCTGTTGGAATGAAGTAGTAAATTGCTTATTTTTGATAGATAAATTTTTTCCAATAAATGTCCAAATACATGTCTCTGATCCGCTTTATTTCTGCTCTTTTGCTTTGCATGTGCATTGCAAAAGGAAGCTTGGCGCAAGGCCTAAAGGTAGACGAAAGTGCTCCTGTAAAAAATCTCAAAGTAATTAGTGAAGAAAGTGACGGGAAAGGTCATATTACCCGTATTGTACAATACTCCAAAGGGAATATCAGAATCACGGAAACAATTTTTATTACCAAAGCCCCGGTATTCAGGGAGCTGACAACACCCATTCGTCCGGATACATTGATCAAAAATCTGTTGGAAATTGTTGTCAGCAAATCCAGCTACAGAGTAGGTCTTTATTATCGCAATAAATTAATCAGATCCTATAAGGCTGTTTTTGGCCCCAATCCCAAAATGAATAAAATCATGGAAGGGGACCGCAATACACCGGAAGGGAAATTTACAATTACCCACAAAAATCCGGGTTCGAAGTATACCAAATTTATGGGTTTGAGCTACCCCAACGATTCTGCTTTTTGCAGATTCAATAAATTGAAAGCTGCTGGTAAAATTCCACCAACAGCCCGCATTGGTGGAGATGTTGGTATCCATGGTATCTGGAAAGGTGGCGATGATATGATTGAACTGGGTGTCGGCTGGACAGATGGCTGTGTTGCCCTGAAAAACAAAGATATTGAAGAGCTGTTCTCTCTGGTCGGAGTGGGCACTAAAGTGACGATTAGACGCTAGTCTTTCCTTCGTCAGGAATATTATGAAACTTAATGAAGAGTATCCATCAGTTTTTACAAAAAAGAAGATATGAATTCTTGCTCTTCGCTTTGCTGATGCATTTATATAATGCGGTCTTCTTTGTAGAATTTGATGTGTATACAGTCTGGGTGTGGCCATTAAACATGCTCCTGCTGGGAATTTCCAGCTACGGGATTTTTGCAGAAAGAAGTATTTATCTCAGATGGATGAAGAACCTTTTATTTGCTGCTGTAATGTTCAGCACGCTGCTCGCGGTTCTGGTCAGGTATCCTTCGGAGGCCACAATGACAGTATTGAATATTGTATACATCATCTTTTACATTCTCATTTTTGTGGAAGTGCTCCGGTTCCTAACACGGCCGGGTTATATCAATACGGATCTTATTGTTGCAGCTATCTGCGGATATTTACTGCTCATAGAAGTTGGGGTGTTTTCAATGCAATATATTTATTACATTAT
This sequence comes from Bacteroidetes bacterium UBA7688, assembly GCA_002482815.1. GTDB lineage: Bacteria > Bacteroidota > Bacteroidia > Chitinophagales > Chitinophagaceae > Rurimicrobium. The sequence continues at coordinate 1,605 of DLGS01000374.1, read as the reverse complement.
TCCACACTCCTTCAGAGGTATAAGTACAGCTAACAATACACTCGTTTTTACCGATATGGTTTATTTTTGTACAATAACAATTACCAGTATTGGTTTTGGCGATATTACCCCCACACATCATCTTAGCAAGTCACTAACTGGTCTTCTCGCAATTTTTGGCCAGTTTTATCAGGTAGTGTTGGTTGGTATTATCATCAGTAAATATACTTCCGGTTCGCAAAAAGAGAATATCGAAAATTAGTTTTATGCACGCAGGCAAAAGATTTACATTAAAGCAGGTAGTTTACTGGACCCGGCGAGATATTTATCTGCTCGCCGTTATTTCTATTATTCCAACTGCACTTTATTATTTTCTGGATTGGAAATGGCTTGTCATTCCATGGGTGGCCATAGGGCTTGTGGGCACGGCAGCTGCCTTTATAGTCGGTTTTAAAAATACCCAAACTTATAACCGGCTTTGGGATGCACGCCAAATATGGGGTTCGATTATCAACAGCAGCCGTGCATTGGGGATAATGGCTAAAGACTTTATGCCATCTGAGCCAGGCGAAGCAAAGCAAATTATTTACAGACATATTGCCTGGATAACAGCTTTACGTTACCAGATGCGGGAACCACGAGCCTGGGAAAATATGGATCTTGTCAGTAATGTAGAGTTCAAAAGTTTTTATTCTATTCCGGAGCATGAAACAAAACTTGAATCGGAATTGATTAAATATATTTCTGCTGAAGAAATGGTATATGTGTTGGCCCAAAAGAACCGCGCAACACAAATTATTGCTGTTCAATCTAAAGAATTACGCCGACTTAAGGATTCAGGTAAAATGACCGAATTCGAATTTCTGGAATTCGAAAAACTTTTGGCCACACTTTATGAGCATCAGGGCAGGTCTGAAAGGATTAAAAACTTCCCTTACCCGCGACAGTTTGCCACGATCAATCAAATGTTTATCCGTTTGTTTATGTGCATGCTGCCTTTTGGTATTTTACAGGAATTCAGCAAAATGTCAAAAGAAATTGGTGATTTGTTTATCTGGCTTACCGTGCCATGTTCACTAATCGTAAGCTGGGTTTTTTATATAATGGAGCGCATTGGCGATGCTACAGAAAATCCGTTTCAGGGCGGGCCGAATGATGTGCCCATTTCCAATATCAGCCGGACAATAGAAATAGACCTCCGGGAAATGCTGGATGAAAAAGATTTGCCTCCGGCCATTACGGCAGTTAATGATATTTTGATGTAATTTTTTTAAATCTACTTTATGAGAAAAAGAGAAAAGCTTGCTATAATTCATAAGTATTATCCCAATGCCATTTCAACTATCGACAGTGTAAATCGTTTGATAGATTATGTGGAAGATAAACTGGATATAGAACCAGCCATGGTTATGCTCGCAGATAGTATTTGCAGTGACGATGTCAACAGTATTCAATATCCGGCCCGTGCGCAGGAGTTTCTGGGTCCTTTCAAAATGGGTGGCCTGGATGGTTTTCCTTTTACCGGGCTCTCAGGGATGGGAGCTTTCGCCAGCCACGTACCCGATGAAGGAGCGGTAATGATTTATTACGGTCCTCATGTCGGAATTTCAAAAGAGGGGACACTAG
>DLGS01000323.1 GCA_002482815.1 Bacteroidetes bacterium UBA7688 | reverse complement strand
GATACAAAACTGGGTGAAGAAGAATTGACGCCGGACATACCCAATATCTCTGAAGAAGCAACGAAAGACCTTGATGAGAACGGTATTATCCGCATCGGAGCTTATGTTGGTGAAGGTGATATCCTGATTGGTAAAATCACGCCAAAAGGCGAAACTGACCCAACTCCGGAAGAAAAACTGTTGCGCGCTATCTTTGGTGACAAAGCCGGTGATGCAAAAGATGCTTCTTTGAAGGCTCCATCCGGTATCGAAGGAACGGTTATTCACAAACAATTGTTCCAACGCGCCAAGAAAGACAAAAAAGATAAAGCAAAAGACAAAACACAACTGGAGAAAATCGAAAAAGTTCATGAAACTTATTTGGTTGACCTGAAAAATCTTTTGATGGATAAATTGATGACATTGTTGAAAGACAAATCATCAATGGGTATTACCAACAACTTCGGCGAAGTATTGCTGAGCAAAGGCGGTAAATTCAATCCAAAAATGTTGGCTACCATCGATTACGCGAACGTTAATCCACTTGGATGGACAGGCGATAAAGAAATCGATGATTCAATCAACCAGTTGCTGCATAACTACAACATCAAATACAACGAAGAATTAGGTCGTTACAAACGCGAGAAATTCAACTTGTCTATCGGTGATGAATTACCTGCAGGTGTATTGAAACTGGCTAAAGTTTACCTGGCTTCTAAACGTAAGTTGAAAGTGGGTGATAAAATGGCGGGTCGCCATGGTAACAAGGGTATTGTTGCGCGTATTGTTCGTGCAGAAGATATGCCTTTCCTTGAAGATGGAACACCGGTTGATATCGTGTTGAATCCACTTGGGGTACCATCAAGGATGAACCTTGGTCAGATCTATGAAACAATCCTTGGCTGGACCGGAGAGAAATTGGGCTTGCGTTTTGCAACACCAATCTTTGACGGAGCTTCAGTGAAAGAGATTGAAGATCTGGTAGAAGAATCCGGTATTCCTGAGTTTGGTCATACTTATCTGTATGATGGAGAAACAGGAGAGCGCTTCCACCAAAAAGCAACCGTTGGTATCATTTATATCATCAAACTGCACCATATGGTGGATGATAAAATGCATGCCCGTTCAATCGGACCATACTCGCTTATTACACAACAACCATTGGGTGGTAAAGCCCAGTTTGGTGGTCAGCGTTTCGGAGAGATGGAGGTTTGGGCACTCGAGGCTTATGGTGCTGCCAACATTCTTCAGGAATTGCTTACGCTTAAATCGGATGACATTTCCGGTCGTGCGAAAACATACGAAGCAATTGTAAAAGGTGATAACGTACCTAAACCAGGTATTCCGGAATCATTCAACGTACTGGTGAATGAATTGCGCGGATTAGGTTTGGAATTGAAATTTGAATAGACGAATTAGACGAGGATATGGTGTTCTAATAGCACCATATCCTTATTCTGTTATACAATGAAATGAAGGTCACAGGATTTACGTTTATAAGGAATGCTATAAAATTTGACTATCCGATAGTTGAAGCGATTCAATCCATATTGCCTCTTTGCGACGAATTTGTTGTTGCGGTGGGGAATTCTGAAGATGAGACGCTGGCACTGATAAAAAACATTGCTCCTGAGAAAATCAGAATAGTTGAAACGGTTTGGGATGACAGTTTGCGTGAAGGCGGCCGGGTTTTGGCACTGGAAACAGACAAAGCTTATGCAGCAATAGATGAAGATACAGATTGGTGCTTTTATATACAGGGTGACGAAGTCGTTCACGAAAAATATCATCCTGCCATTAAAGAAGCAATGAATCGTTGGAAGAACGATCAATCAGTAGATGGTTTGCTCTTTAAATACCTTCATTTTTATGGTTCTTACGATTATGTCGGCACAGCCATTGGCTTTTATGACAATGAAATAAGAATTGTTCGGAAAAGCCCTGCAATATTTTCTTACAGAGATGCGCAGGGGTTCAGGAAGAATAAAGATGAAAAACTGACTGTTGCAGCGATTGATGCTTACATCTATCATTACGGATGGGTGAAAGAACCGAAAGCAATGCAAAATAAGCAGGAGTCATTTAATAAGCTGTGGCACGACGACGAATGGGTGGAGAAGAATGTGAGAAAAGCAGAGCAGTTTGATTATGTAACGAATATTGATGCTTTGCAAACTTTCAGCGGGACACACCCCAAAGTGATGGAAGAGCGGATTGAAAGAAAAAACTGGAAGTTTGATTATGACTTGTCATTCAACAAACTGACGTTTAAACAACGATTGAAAAATTTTGTACAGGATAAATTGGGATACAACCTCAGCTATCAGAATTTTATTTTAAAGAAATAGAACACGGTAGAAAAGGGAATTCCGGGACATTAACCCTAATTATTTTAAAAATACACTCTTAATAATATGGCTCTTAAAAAAGAAAATCGTCCGAAGGCTGGGTTTGGTAAAATTACCATCAGCCTTGCATCTCCAGATGCGATACTTGACCGTTCTTACGGCGAAGTATTGAAACCCGAAACGATTAACTACCGTACTTACAAACCTGAGCGCGATGGTTTGTTTTGCGAAAAAATCTTTGGCCCTGTAAAAGACTACGAATGCTATTGCGGTAAATACAAACGTATCCGTTATAAGGGTATCGTGTGCGACCGTTGTGGTGTTGAAGTTACAGAAAAGAAAGTACGTCGTGAGCGCATGGGTCACCTGAAACTGGTGGTGCCTGTTGTTCATATCTGGTACTTCAAAAGCTTGCCAAATAAAATTGGTTATTTGCTGGGAGCAAGTTCCAAAAAAATGGAAAGCATTGTTTACTACGAGCGTTATGTAGTAGTACAAGCGGGTGAGGCTGAAGACCTGATCCGTCAAAAATTGAACCTGAAAGATTCAGAAAACGTTCATCAGCAATTGTTGAGCGAAGATGAATATCTGGAAATCCAGGAATTGATTTCGAAAGACAATCATTACCTGCCGGATGAAGATCCTAATAAATTCATCGCCA
>DLGS01000287.1:937-5141 GCA_002482815.1 Bacteroidetes bacterium UBA7688 | reverse complement strand
CATATCTGGGGAGATGCAACCTGTGGAACGGATTATTGCAATGACACCCCACCAGCAATTGACGCCAATACTGCTTCACCGGTTTATCCGCATAATGTGGGTGGTTGTACTACGCCATCAAATTCTCCGGATGGTGAAATGTTTATGAATTTTATGGATTACACCTACGGCGATGGGAAATATATGTTCACCACCGACCAGGCCAACAGGGCACAAACGGCAATGCTGAACAGCCCCTTACGAAAATTTCTGGGCACCCACGGCCTTTGTGAATCCACATCTGTTAAAGAAAATAATACTTCTAAAATCGAACCTTATATCTACCCAAACCCCTCAAATGACAAGGTAAATATTCAGTTAAACGGACAAAACCTGGTTTCAGTATCCATCTACAATAGCGCAGGAATGCAGGTTCGGAATAATTTATCTGATAACTTTTCCATCAAAGACCTGGCAGATGGATTCTACTTTATGCTGATTAAAACTGAACAGGGTATTTATTGCCGCAAAATGATGAAACAGTAAAGTGCGACTTAAAACAATCCACAGGATTCTATAAATCCAAAATCAAATTTTACCTTTGCGGCACTATGTCAAAAAAAGCAATGCTCATCATTATGGATGGCTGGGGCAAAGGAATCAATCCAAAAGCTGATGCCATTGCCAGTGCACATCCTGAATACGTCAATTCTCTTTATAACAAATATCCAAACAGCCAGCTGATTACCTGTGGCGAAGAAGTAGGTTTGCCGGAAGGCCAGATGGGTAATTCTGAAGTTGGACACCTTAACCTGGGTGCAGGAAGAATTGTTTACCAGGAATTGCAACGCGTAAATGTGTCCATCCGCAATGGCAGCCTGGAGCACAATCCGGCATTACAAGGTGCCTTTAACGTATCGAAACAGAACAACAAAACACTTCATTTTATTGGCCTTGTCAGTGATGGCGGGGTGCATTCCCATATCCGGCATCTGGAAGCCATGTGCCAATATGCACAAAATGCAGGAGTGCCTAAATTTGTGGTGCACGCCTTTACAGATGGCCGTGATTGTGACCCGAAAAGCGGATACCAGTTTATTGCCGAAATACAAAACTGTCTGCTACAAACCGGCGGCCAATTAGCGAGCATTACCGGACGCTACTATGCCATGGATCGCGACAGACGCTGGGAAAGATTGAAAGTAGCCTATGATGCTTTGGTGCATGGCATTGGCAAAAAAACCCGAAATTCTGCCGAGGCAATTCACGAATCTTACATTGCAGACATAACAGACGAGTTTATCGAACCGATCATTATGTGTGATGATTCGGGAGAACCTGTTGCAAAGATTGCTGCTGATGATGTAGTGGTTTGTTTCAACTTCCGTACAGACCGCTGCCGTGAAATTACCGAAGTATTGACACAATGCCACTATCCTGACCATCAGATGGAAATGCTGAACCTGCATTATGTGACCTTGACGGAATATGACAAAACCTATCATGGCGTGAATGTTATTTTCCATACTGACAACCTCAATAATACTTTAGGGGAGGTGTTGGCCAATAATGGTAAAACACAGATCCGTATTGCAGAAACTGAAAAATATCCTCACGTCACCTTTTTCTTTTCAGGCGGGAGAGAAAATATTTTTAATGGCGAAAAAAGGATCATGCGCGACTCTCCAAAAGATGTTCCCACTTATGATTTCAAACCGGAGATGAGTGCCTATTTATTGAAAGATGCCATCATCCCTGAACTGCAAAACCAGTCAGCAGATTTTATCTGTATGAACTTTGCCAATGCTGATATGGTAGGCCACACAGGCGTTTGGGATGCGGTGATCAAAGCAGTACAAACCGTTGATCATTGTGTTTCAGAGATCATTCCTGTTGCACTCGAAAACGGCTATGCAGTTTTTCTAACCGCCGACCATGGCAATTCAGATAATATGGTAAACGATGACGGTTCACCAAACACACAGCATTCTGTAAATCCTGTTCCACTATTCTTTATCAGTAATGATTACGCCGGACCATTACGCGATGGCAAACTGGGTGATATTGCCCCAAGCATTTTGCATTATATGGGTTTACCGATTCCTGCTGAAATGAGTGGAAATGTACTGATTGATTAATAGAAAATCAAAGTCTGCTATACTAAAAAGCCCTTCTCAACAGAAGGGCTTTTTTGATTACAATTAAAATTTTAAAACTTAAATCCTAAACCCAATCTTGCACTGACCAGGCCCGGAAATAATTCAAAATTTCCGGTACTTAGTTTTTGCTGGTTTGATGGCACGGCAGGATCTGATATTTTCTCGGAGCGCATATACATGTTGCTGAAACAAACCGGAAGACTGGCATCGAGGAAAAACCTGCCCGAGAAAAAATAGGTCAGGCGCGGATTAATAAAAATCCTTATACCGGCATCTGTATTTGTTTGTGCCAGAAAATTAGTTTTCAAGGGTTCGTAATTACTTTTGTAATAGTAGCCATTCAGCCCAAAACCTACACCCGGGACCAGTCTGGCATTTTCTTTCTTGCGAAAATTAAGGATGTACTCATACTGTAATGAGATATTCGTAAGAATGGTTTTGGCGTCCACTATCACATAGCTACTGGTCAGCGAATCTACTGTTACATCTTCAATCCGGTCTTTGGTCACATTGAACTGGTTTATTTGTACTTCGTGAAAATTCCCTTTTGCTGCACGCCATTGAAAACCAAAAACAGGATGCAAAAAACGGATAGATTCCGTTTTGATTTCTCTGTTTTTTAAGGGTGGAACCTGGTTTTGGAAACGGGTGCTTTTGGCATAGGATGCTTCATTATACAGTTTCACACTATAGCGATAATCAAGGTATTTATTGAATTTAATATCAGGTTCTGTCTGACTGAATGCGTTGGAATACGTGAAAGCACACAAGGCAATAACAATGTATTTTTTCATAGTCGTCAAAGATATTTTTTTTGAAACAAACGGTAATTAAAAATAAATATTGCACCAAAATAAATTTCCAATTCCCTATTTAATGCTGCTTTTAAAAAATGATGATAATTTCCGGACGGTATAAAACACCAGTATACTGATCAGAAATCCACTTGCCAAACCAATCAGGCTTCCCATTACCATGGCTTCTGTCAAAGTCCACCAATGGCTGATTTTATGCAGCAGAAGAAAAAAAACTATGCCTGCAAGGGGACCAAGAATGCAGCCTGAAGCATATATAAACGTCGTGAATCCTGCGGCAAAAGACCTTTTATAAATACCGCTCATTACAGCAGCAGACAAAATACCGGCGGAAATAAAACCAAAGATAAAAAGCAGTATCAGGCTCGTCAACACGATTGCCGCACCAATACAAACCATTAAAAATATCAGCCCCGATATAGCAAACAAACCCATTTTGCAATTTTTTTTCAATACAAACATAAACCCTTCATTATTCCTGGCACAAAAAAATGCCCTCCACACGGACAGCATTTTCAAATATTTAAAACCTTATTTTCGTATAAATACAAACTCAATTTTAATGATTACCGAAAAGAGGAAAAAATATTGGGACTATATCATCCTCTGTGCAAGGGTTCTGCTTGCTTTTAATTTTATGAGTTATGGTTGGGCAAAACTTTCGGGTAATCAGTTTGGTGTTTCTCCCGCCGAAATGAATATGACCATCAAAGAGATAGGACTGTTTAAACTTTCCTGGTATCTGTTCGACCAGCAACCATTCAAATGTTTCATAGGTGTTTCGCAAATCATTGCTGCGCTTTTATTGTTGTACAACCGAACACTCATCCTCGGAGCATTGTTGTTTATTCCAATATTGGCTAATATCCTGGTAATCGATATAACCTATATCAAAATGCCAGCATTTTATTGGCGTTTATCGTATTATTTATTGCTCGACTTCTTAATTCTTTATCATTATAAAGACAGAATGTTGACCGCGTTTAAAGCAATCGTTACAGGAATCAGTATCAAATACAAATTCAGTTGGAAAGCTTACTTACTGATACCGGTAATGGTTGTAGTACTTGAGTTTTCACCCTTGTTTTTAGAACTGGTGTACGGAATGCTTTTTCATACCCAACAAACTCTTGCGCGGTTCAAATCATTGGAAGGTGTCTGGCTCAATTTCCTGAACTGGCTCAATAGCTAAAAAAAATGCCCTCCACACGGAGAGCATTTTCAATTTTCAATTATCCATTTTCAATTAAT
>DLGS01000287.1:0-857 GCA_002482815.1 Bacteroidetes bacterium UBA7688 | reverse complement strand
CTCCCCTGGCTCAACAGAGCAAGATCGAATGCCTGACGTGCCAGGCGTTTCTGTGTTTCTTCGTCCGTCGTTTCCAGCATACGTTTGATGAGTTTGTGGTTACCATTCACCGACACTTTATAATTGTCAGGCAGGTTGCCATAAAAGCCCATCATTCCGCCGCCGCCCATTTTGCTCATATCTTTCATACGGCGCATAAACTCGTCCATAGTTACAGTTACCGGCATTTCATCCGGACTCAAACCGGTCACTTCCACGTTCATCGAGGTTTTATCAATCGCTTTATCAAACAATTCCTTCACCGTTTTGCTTTCGTCTTCGCTTAATACACTTTCGATGGTGATGTCTTTTTCTATCAGCTTGTCCAGCACATCAGCGTCCACGCGTTTCAGTTGCGTTTTCTCTTGCTTTTGTTCCAGTTGAGAGATGAAGTGATTGTCAAGCGGACCGTCCATCAACAATACATCATAACCACGTTTCTCCGCATTGCTCGTAAATCCGTGTTGTTTGGCGGTATCATTGCTGTACAGGTACACCACATTTCCGTCTTTGTTCGTTTGCTCAGCTTTTACTTTCTCCGCATATTCCGGCAGGGTGAAGTAGTTGTGGTGAACGTTATTCAGCAGCACAAAATCTTTCGCACGGTCGTAGAATTTCTCATCACTCACCATACCGTATTTAATGAACAAACCAATGTCTTTCCATTTGTCCTCAAATGCCTTGCGGTCTGCTTTGAACAGTTCCGACAATTTATCGGCTACTTTACGGGTGATGTAAGAATTGATTTTTTTCACATTGCTGTCGGCCTGCAGTAAACTGCGCGATACGTTCAGCGGAATGTCCGGACTGTCTATTAC
>DLGS01000023.1 GCA_002482815.1 Bacteroidetes bacterium UBA7688 | reverse complement strand
TTGCCGCAAAAGAAAAAACTGCATTCTCCTCCCCTATCAGACTACCATATTTTGCGCTGCTGGTTTCGTAATCACGCAGAGCAGCGTAGGCCATTGCTTCCAATTCTGTAATACGCCCGGTGCGGATTTGCGCTTTGTCCACAGCATCAGAAATTCCGGTGAGCTGAGAACGGTGTTCCTCATCTGAGATTCCGGACAACTCAAGCCTGCCGATTAAATTTGATAATTCAATTTCGGCTTCGCGTGAAATGACAAAACTATAGGCAGCTTTTGCCGAAAAACTTCTCTCCTGAACCAATTTATAATAAGGGTCTCCATAACATTGATATGCTCCCCAGGTGTTATTCCGCTTATTGTATTTTTCATAAATATGCTTGCGGGCATTTTGCACAGCTTCACCAAAACTATAGCCGTCCAATAAATTCCCATAAAACACTTCCGTGAAATCATGGGCTGCCAAATCATCAACTGCCCATCCGGAAACCACCACTGCTTTAACTCCATTACGAATGAGTTGGGTGCCAATATTGGCTGCGAGTTTGTAACGATTCGAGCTATACGCTTCAGCATCTCCATCCATCTTACCAAGATAACAGCAATTGACAAAAACAAGCTCGGGAACAGTGCTCATCTGGCAAATCTCTTTTGTACTCAGATAAATGTCATTTCCAATCAGCATCCCGGTTTTTTTTGATGGGTCTTCATTAAAAATACCATGACCGGCAAGGTGCATAATTTTGTAAGACTTGCTGAATAGTTCTTTAATAATTTGTCCCGGGGTTCCGCTTACATTATTCGTTTGAAAACCTTTTTCGCTCAGGATAGCATTTACAAGTTCTCCTTCCCTTTTTGCACCGGGCAATTGATAGAGGAAACCTTTAAGATCAGGATCAGCAAGGATAAATGCTGTTTGTTCTGTCACCTGGTTCACATCAATTCTGTATTCCTGCGTGGAAAGCTGACGAATCATACCCGAGTTTACAGAAAGAGGGCTTGCGTTTAAAGCATCATCCTGTAACAACTCCCAGGGAATAGATGCAGTATAATTATCAACAATCCAGTTAATATTATTCTGCTTTTTCAGTTGCTCTTTAAAATCATTGGGTATAAGAAGTTCAAATATAGTTTTGGCTGTTTCTGGTGACCAATGATTGTTAGTAGACATATCTTTCAACAATTCATCGATGATACTTTTTCCTGTCAACAACATCCGCTCCTCTTCACGCGCGCCACTTGTCGAAATATTAAATTGCATACCGGTAAACTCAAAATCACCTTCTTTATATTCTTCCTGCTTAACTGTTATTCTTGTCCACCACTCGTCCGTATTTTCTATCGGCATACGCTCTCTTGCTCCCAATACTTTCTTAATTGACCTGCTGTCAAGACTTACATTTAAAGCCTGGCTTTCTTCTTGCGCCACCTTACTAATGGTATAAAGGCAACTCAGGGCTTTGTCTTCATAAATTTCTATGAACTCAACTGTGGCAATAGTTCTTGCATCTTCCGGCCTCAGCAATTTCATTTTATTATTCGCATTCTGAATACCTTGTAAAATTGCCCGTGTTGCGTCATCAATTGTTAGTCCTCCATAACCGCAACCAACTAATAAAGAGGAAAGTCCAATTTCACCACTGATGGCAAAATGACCATTAATTGGATTATTAATATTGACCAGGTACTTGGCAGCTGCCTGTTCCACTGTCTGTGTAAGCTGAAAAGCCGTCAGTGCACCCTGCTCTCCAAGACCTGCGATAATAGCACCTTTGAAACTATTCTTCTGCAATAAAACTATTTCGCTGGACCCGATATTTCCCGGATACAGATTCAATTTATGTAATTCTGTCAATGAACCTTTAAGACTTTTATCCACTGCTTTTTCTGCATTCAGAATAGCATCTTTTTTGAAATGACCAACCAGCACTGGATATTTTGCAAAGCGCAAATCCCCATTGGTTACGGTTGCTTTTAACGGCAAAACGCCTGCCGGTATCACTTCTTCATTTTTTAATCCCAGTAAGGTTTTTTCAAGGCCCTCCGGTGAAAGATCAAAATCGTGATCAGGAGGCGCTACAAACTCTGATTCTCCGGAACGCAATGCCGGCCTTGTTTTAGGCAACAAGCCCGTTTCTCCTTTTGATAAAATTTCAGAAATAGGTGTGAATAATAAAGGAGAACATGACAAGCCACCATGTGAAACACTGGAGTAATAAACCGTATTTTGTTCAATCATTTTCTTTGGAATACCCGAATCCCAGGTTACACTCTGGTCGCCCGCAGCGGTATGGATAAACTCAAGTTTCCCTTTTGACAAAGTATAAGAAGCAGGAGTAGAAGCATCCTTTCCAGCTATATAAACAGCATTGCTCCAATCGATAAAAGGAGAAGAGGCATTGATATGATCACGATATTTTTTGAACTCATCCAATACGGCCTTACCAGGAATAGGCCAGGTTTCATCCCCACATTTCTGACACATTTTTTTCCAGGTTTGCTCAGACGCAAAATCATTATCGGCGTCGGTTGTCATCGGCAACAAACTCAACAAGCCGGGCAACTGACAGAATATCTGCAGCAATTCTTTTTTGGTATGAAACAAATCAATTTTGGCAATCTTGGAAATAATTTCATCAAAACCATACAGCACATAAGGAATACGGAAAGATCCGCCCAGCGGCGATCCCAGAAACAACAGCTTAAATCCTTTACTCGCATTCAGCTTCTGCCAGGTGTCATTATAATTAATTATAAAATCCCTCACTAAAACTCCACCCATAGAATGTCCGACAATTTTAATAGGTTGCCCGAACTTCATCAGTTCAATGATTTTGTCATTAAAAAGTCCTGCACATTTATTCAATTGCCTGCGCCAGTCAAATGGAAATGTAACCACATCGTAGGCTCCACTCAGGTGATCGGCTAAGTCTTTGTAAGAGGTTTTAATCAGAGAATTCGCGACAACTTTTTTATTATTGACAGGATTGTATTCCAGGTCGCTTAATTTCCCACGAAGGAAACTGAAATAATTAATCCAGACGAGATTGCCATTATTGCTGAGATTGGAACCCATTATACCCGGCAGCAACACCACAATCGGACGCTTG
>DLGS01000038.1 GCA_002482815.1 Bacteroidetes bacterium UBA7688 | reverse complement strand
GGTTTTTCTGGATATAGAAATGCCGATGGGTTCGGGGCTGGAGCTGTTGAGAAGTGTAAAAAATAAGGTGCCTTTGGCCGTTTTTGTTTCTTCCCATGGAGAGTTTGCACTGGAAGGTTATGAGCTGGCGGCATTCGATTTTATCCTTAAACCGGCGACTGAAGAAAGATTTCATCAAACCATATTGCGCATAGAAGAATATTGGGAGATGAAACAAAAAGCGACAGCCTATACCATCCATTTTGAACAGGAAATTATTACAATCAAACAAGGACATGAGCAGCTGCGTATTCCTCTACAGGAAATAGTCTACATGGAAGCGATGGGTGATTATACCAAACTGTTTACCACACATGCCCGCTATATGACACTGATGGCACTTAGCCAGTTTATGGAACAATTACCATCATCTCATTTCAGCAGGATTCATCGAAGCTATGCAGTTGCCAACAGTAAAATAAAAAAATTAGGGACCGATGAAATTTCCGTTGAAGGCTACACCTTACCGATTGGAAAAACATATCGAAAAACCATAAAAAGCCTGTTGATATGAAATCAATTTTTACAATTCTCCTCCTTTCCCTATTTCTGAACGTCCATGCAGAAGACAAAAAACCAATAGCTCCGGACAACAAAGCGTTTGCAGGAAAACCAATAAAGGAAAAATTGATGGCATGGGTAAACTATTGCGATTTATTTCTTGGTAACCAGGAAGGATATACAGAAGATTATGAAGGCTTGAAACTTGCAGCCAGACAAGGATTAGCTATTACTCCGGCAAACGAATACTGGTTTCTCTCTACCTTCAATTATTTTCTGGGTGCCTGCAATAAAGATAGAGACAGCGCCAGAAAATATTATGAAAAGGCCATTTATTATGGGCAGAAGGGAAATGAAACAAAAAAAATAATTACCGCAACTTCTGCCATTTTATCGGAATATGGAGATGACATTAAAGCATCTGAGCCCTACAGAAATATCCTGATCAATATTCTGGATACCATACAAAACGACAAACTCAAGTGCGAAATTTATTATGGACTATCTTTTTATTATGAAAATATCGGCTGGTACGAAACGGCGCTGGACTGTGAATTGAAAATGCTGCAACTGCGCAAACTTCAATTAGACACCGTTCGTAAGGAAGAGGGAAGCAGCCTGAAAACAAATTATGGTGTTTCTTTAAATCACATCGCCAATTTGTATATCAACCTGCAACAGACCAATAAAGCCTTAGAATATTACCGGGAATCACTTCTCTTTTTTGAAGATTACCGGGTAGCAGTGGAAGATAGCTGGAAAGGGATGATAACCTCATTCAGCAGCCAAGGCATGTCGGACAGTGTATCCTATTACTACAATAAACTCTACCACTCAGCTGTGGATTCCTCCAGCAATCCGATGATAATGGCTGCAGCTAATATGGCTATTGCAGATGCAGCACTAAACCACAATCAACTTGATTCTGCTGATAAATATCTTGCAAATGCATTACAATATTTGAACGAACTGGAGATTGAAGAAATACAATTGCAATGGTGGATGTTGAAAGGGAAAGCTGAGATTGCGAAAGGGACATCGGCAACAGTAATTGCTGAATTGAAAAGATGGCATGACATAGCTGCCAAAGGTGATATTGTTGTTTTCAGTGAGTTGAATCATTTGCTGGCACAGGCCAGCACACAAAACGGAAATTACAAAGAAGCAACAGCCTATTTTACAGTTTATACGCGCCTGGCGGATTCAATTACAAACCAAAAAATTTCAGCCAATATCGCTGAAAAAGAAGCACGCTATCAAAACGAAAAAAAGCAGGAACAACTTACCGTCAAAAGCAAACAACTGGTAGAAGTACAAAAACAAAAAACAATTCTGATCGTTTCGCTGGCTTTATTATTAATCGTTATTATTCTGCTCATTAATATATACAGGAATAAAAAAAGAACGGCCGGAATTTTAGATGAAAAAAATAAAACATTATCACTATTGAATGAGCAACTGAACGAAGCCAATCGCACGAAAGCCCGTCTATTCAGCATTATCAGCCACGACCTGCGCTCCCCCATCAGTCAGGTATACCAGTTTTTGAAACTTCAGCAAATGCGCCCTGAATTATTAAATGATGAACAAAAGAAAAAACTGACTGAAAAAATACAGGCGGCAACCGGCTCTCTGCTGGAAACTATGGAAGACCTGTTGTTGTGGTCGAAAACGCAGGTCAGCAATATCAAACCAGAGCGTGAGCATATTGTTTTATCAGACCTTGTAACAGAATGCCTTGATTTATTAGCTCTTAACCTGGAATCAAAAAAATTGCAGGTTGACTATCAGTTTTCAGGAAACCTTAATTTAAATTCCGACCCGAACTTCCTGCTAACTATTATCCGGAATTTGCTACAAAATGCAATTAAAGCCGCGCCAGAAGATAGTCTTCTTAATATTGAAATTGAACGGAAGGAGGAATCCATCAGACTGATCGTGAGCAATAAAGGAAAAACCTTTACACAGCATGATTTTGCAAGAATCATTTCGGAAAGCGGAGAGGACGCCTCTTTATCCGGCTTAGGATTGAAACTGGTATGGGAACTATCTCAAAAATTAAATTGCAGAATCGAGTTTTCTTCGGATGCGGCTAATACGATTGTTATTCTTGATATACCTGTTCTTTAATTCATAAAAAAAGTTGCTGAGGATGCTTCAATTCAAGGAGTCTGTTATTTGCTTGAAGATTTGCTACGCGCAACAGCCAAGTGAGCAGTCGGCATTTATGATCAAACTGTTCAATAGTTTTCCAGACAGAACAAAACACATCATTCAAGACTACATTCGCGACATCCTCACATTTGACTGTCTTAAGAATAACACCATAAAGAACAGGAGCATATTTGTCATATAAAAAACAAAATGCCCTTTCATCTTTTTTACAAAGGACTGCTATCAGTACTGATTCATTTGTGCGATAATCCTCCTTTACAAAGTGGACTTTTACTGCGGTTGTTTGAGCTATCACGAGATTAGTTTTTGGAAATTAAAATCCTTTCTGACAGGAAATAGCTCACTCTTTTGCAAAGACATTACAAACTCAAGCGTTTGATGCACTTTATCAGCGCAGGCTAATATAAAAGCGCCAACCGGAGCACATGCGAGCGCATAAGTCAGCGCCTCTTGCTCATCCGGAATAATATGAATGACCGTATTAGAATCTGCACTATTAATTCCTTCTGTAATCAAGCGGGACATTTCTTCACTTGTTCTACCGCGCGCATTCAAATCATCTCTGATAATTACTTCATTAAACATCTGAGCAGCATAAAAACCGATTTTACGGATATCATCATCACGCCTGTCCCCTGTAGCAGCAACAATCCCTATTTTATATTCAGCCGGATGTTTCTCCACATACTTCTTCAACTCAATAAAACCAGCTTCGTTATGAGCATAGTCAACCATCAATTCTGCATGCTTAAACTGAAACAAATTCATCCTGCCTGGCGTAACCTGAGGTGAAGGAATAAAGGTTTTCAAGGCATCTGAAATCAGATTTAAATCAAAATTCCGTGCAACACTTGCCAGGACCGCCGGCAAAAGATTTTGAATCATAAATTCAGCCGTTCCGGAAAATGTGATTGGCAAATCACCCACTTTCGCCAGCCTGTTTTTCCATTTTCCTTTTGAAACAACAATATAATCCTGCTCTATAAATGCAGCCAATCCACCATTTTCACAATGACGGATAATGCGTTCATTATCGTGCTTCATACTAAATAGTCCGATACGGCAATCCAGCTCATTTTTCATTTTATAAACCAAATCATCGTCAGCATTTAAAATCGCAACTCCATTTGCGACTGTTGATCTGGGAACAACAATTTTTGCTTTTGCCAAATCCTTAATGCTCTCCACTCCGTCTATCCCGATATGATCTTCAGTAATGTTTGTCACAATACTGATATCTGATTGATCAAAACCAAGACCTGAACGAATAATACCTCCACGCGCACATTCGAGCACAGCGAAATCAACTAAAGGGTCACGCAGAATTGTTGCAGCACTCGATGGGCCGCTGCAGTCGCCCTGACAAACTATATTTCCGTTGATGTAAATACCATCAGTTGTCGTGTATCCGACATTATGCCCTGCAGTGCGGGCTATATGCGCAACAAGCCTTGTCGTTGTGGTTTTCCCGTTTGTACCGGTAATAGCAACTAAAGGAATTCTTGAAGGTGCATTATTAGGGTAAAGCATATCTACAACCGCTTCGCCGATATTTCGCGCAATACCTTTTGATGGTGTAAGATGCATCCTGAAACCGGGAGCAGCATTTACTTCAATTACTGCGCCATTCTTATCAGTAATCGGCACATTGATATCTTCAGCTACAATATCAATTCCACAAATATCCAGATTCACTAATCGTGCAATACGCTCTGCCATAAACACATTAGCCGGGTGAACCAAATGGGTAAGATCTGTTGCCGTACCGCCTGTGCTAAGATTTGCAGTATCCTTCAGGAACAGAATTTCGTCTACAAGCAAAACGGATTGAAGTGTTAGCTTTTTATCGGAAAGAATTTTTTCTGTAACCTCATCCACTGTTATTTTAGTCAATACTTTCTCATGCGCTTCACCTCTGTCCGGATGCTGATTGACCATTTCAATTAATTCCTGAATAGAGGAAACCCCGTTACCAATAACCATAGCGGGTGTGCGCTTTGCGACTGCAACCAATTTAAAATTAATCAGCAGAAAGCGATAATCCCATCCTTTTACAAATCGTTCTGCAATAATATACCGGGAAACTTTTTTAGCCAGATGGAATGCTGCTCTTGCAGCTTCAAGATTATTAATATTGGTGGTAATCCCCCTGCCATGATTCCCATCTACCGGTTTGATAACCATGGGAAAACCAATTGCATTCACAACTTCGTCCAATTCATCTTCGTCCAGAACTAAAGTACCATTTGGTGTGGGGATATGAGCTTTGCTCAAAATATGTTTTGTCCTTTCTTTATCCGCAGCAATATCAACACCCACACTACTCGTGTTGCCGGTCATACTAGCCCTGATAATCTGTTGATGAACACCGTGACCCAACATGACCAAAGATTCGCCGTTAAGCCTTGTGTAAGGAATGTTGCGCTGGGCAGCCTCATCAATAATCGATTGTGTGCTTGGACCAAAGCATTCTCGGGCATAAAGCTTTTTCAGTTCTTCAATATCGGCAGTAAGATTATACGGATTATTATCAATGAGTGACTGAACAAATTTTACAGAAGCCTTTGCCGTGTAAAGTCCTGCATGCTCACTGAGATAAGCAAAAACTACATCATACACGCCTTTCTTTGAAGTACTTCTGGTGCGTCCAAAGCCACAATCCATGCCCGCCAAGGTCTGCATTTCAAGCGCAACATGTTCAATAACGTGCCCCATCCAGGTTCCCAACCTCACTCTTTCAAAGAAACCGCCCTCATGACCTTCAGAACAACGATGAAGATACATCCCGGGCATTGCGGCCTCCAGCCTTTCCGAAAAACCATCAATGGTATTCGTAGGCCTTTCCTCTAATTCACCAATATCGAGTTTAACCACAATCAACTTCTGTCTGTAATTAGACCATACATTGGGGCCTCTCATCACTTTGATATTCTCGATATTCATAGGTTTCATTTTAAAGAATTGAATCTGTTGCAAAGAAATGAACCGAATATTAAGGCATTGTTATACCGAAAAAAATGAGGCTTACATGATTTCCATTACAGGTACTACCATGTTGTTTAATCTTTACTTTTAACACCAAAACAAGCACCTCATGGATTTAAAATCAGGATTACCTTATCCATTGATAAAGGATGGTTTACCATTTTCCTATCCCCAATTAGACAAGGATATTTCCACGGATGTAGCAATAATGGGTGCCGGAATATCCGGCGCGTTGATGAGATACTACTTAATCAAGGCCGGGATTGATTGTGTTATTGTAGATGCCCGAACTGCGGGACTGGGAAGTACTTCTGCAAGTACCTCCTTACTGCAATACGAGATTGACACACCACTTCACCAACTGTGCGAAATGATTGGAAAATCAAATGCAGAAAAAGCTTTTCATCTTTGCAATGATGCAATTACAACATTGGGAAAAATTGCAGGTGAACTGAATTTTGAAGAGTTCGAATATAAAAACAGCCTTTATTTTGCTACCTTTAAAAAAGACTTGTCATTTCTGCAAAAAGAATTCGAAGCAAGAAAAAATGCAGGTTTTGACGTCTCTTTTATAGAGAAGGAAACAATCAAAAAAAAATATGGAATTGATTCGCCTGCTGCTATTTTATCCAAACACGGCGCACAAACAAACGCTTATGGATTTACCCACAAATTACTGCAATACAGAAAAAACAAAGGCGAAGTATTTGACCGAAGTCCCATTTCAAAAGTTAAGGAAACAAAGTCCGGTGTGGAACTCAATACGGAAAAAGGATATAAAATAAAGGCAAAGAAACTTGTTTACGCTACAGGTTACGAAGTAACCGAAATATTGAAAGATAAAGTTGTGGATTTAAAGTCGACCTATGCTATCGTAAGTGAACAATTTAACCAAGCCGACTTTTGGGAAGACGACGTTTTGCTGTGGAATACTGCTGATCCATACCTTTATTTACGTACCACATTTGATAATAGAATTATTGTAGGGGGCAGAGATGAAGACTTTTTTGATAATGCTAAAAGAGATAAGCTTTTGCCAGGAAAATCCAGGCAACTGGCTACTGATTTTCAAAAATTATTCCCTGACATACCATTCAAAACTGAATTTAGCTGGACCGGAACATTTGGCAGCACGAAAGATGGTTTGCCCTATATCGGAGCGCATCCCAAATTCCCAAATAGTTATTTTGCTCTTGGTTTTGGCGGGAATGGTATTACATTCAGTGTTATCGCTGCGAAAATGATTACTGACCTGATTAGTGGCAGGAAAAATAATGATGCTGATATTTTCTCATTTAATAGAAAATAAGGAAGCTACATTAGCTTCCTTATTTTGCTAACTTAATTGTATTATCCTGCAAAGTTATAGCGTCATTGCATTCAGGAAATTCTCAATTTGCCTCATCGATTTCATTTTATCAGCAATAAGCATAAAATTCTTTCCAACTTGTTTAAGCTTCGCAATATTGGTTCCGGTCTGGATATAATGCATGATTCTGTTGAAAACCTCACTTTCAAAATAAGGTGATTCCGGATTGCTGATAAAGTATAAACGTAATTGCTCATTTTTAAGAATTAACTTCTCAAAACCCAATTCCTTCGCCACTTTCCGGCAACGGATTGCTGTAAGCATATCAACAACCTGTGTGGGCAGAGGACCGAAACGATCCACTAATTGCTGCGTATATTTCTCCAGTTCCTCATTATCTTTTACGTTATCAATTTGAGTGTAAAGGCTTAGACGCTCAGTGATACTTTCCACATAAGTATCCGGAATCAATATCTCGAGATCGGTATCGATAGTACAGTCACTTACATAATCATGTTTGCGGTCCATTTCTTCTGCAAACACATCTTTAAAGTCTGTGCTCTTCAATTCTCTGATTGCTTCATCCAGAATTTTGTGGTACATATCAAATCCGATATCAGCAATAAAACCACTCTGCTCGCCACCCAGCATATTCCCCGCGCCGCGGATATCAAGGTCGCGCATCGCAATCTGGAAGCCACTTCCAAGCTCGGTGAATTGTTCAAGCGTCTGTAATCTTTTACGGCTATCATTGGGCAAAGTACTTAAGGGTGGTGCCATTAAATAACAAAAGGCCTTCCTGTTACTTCGTCCGACACGACCACGTAACTGATGCAAATCACTTAACCCAAACTGATGCGCATTATTAATAATAATTGTATTTGCATTAGAGATATCGACACCACTTTCAACAATATTGGTACAGCAGATGACATCATACTTGTGTGCAATAAAATCAAACAATGCTTTCTCCAGCTTAGCTCCCTCCATTTGTCCATGCGCCACAACAATTTCAAGATCGGGGCATAAATCTTTAATTCGTGCAGCCATTTCAGGTAAGCTCTGCACACGATTATGTATGAAGTAAACCTGACCACCACGCTCGGTTTCGTAATAAATCGCATCGCGAATGGTATAATCGTCAAACACAATGACTTCTGTATTTACCGGCTGCCGATTAGGTGGTGGCGTATTAATAATACTCAGATCGCGGGCATTCATCAACGAGAATTGCAGCGTTCTTGGAATGGGGGTAGCTGTCAGCGTAAGGGTGTCAACATTGGCTCTTCGCTCCCGTATTTTTTCCTTTGCACCAACACCGAATTTTTGTTCTTCATCAATCACCAACAATCCAAGGTCTTTAAATTTCACATCTTTCCCTAGCAAAGCATGGGTACCAATAATGATGTCAATTTTACCTTCTTCTAATTTCTTAAGCGTTTCCTTTTTCTCTTTGGCAGATTTAAAACGATTGACATAATCCACTGTGCAGGGAAAATCTTTCAAACGTTCTTTAAAAGTTTGATAATGCTGATAAGCGAGAATGGTAGTGGGCACTAATATCGCTGCCTGCTTGCTATCGGTCACACTCTTGAAAGCCGCTCTCACAGCTACTTCTGTTTTGCCAAAACCAACATCACCACACACCAGCCTGTCCATTGGTGCAGGCGCTTCCATATCACGTTTCACATCTGCGGTAGCTTTACTTTGGTCAGGCGTATCTTCATAAATAAAAGATGCTTCAAGTTCTGTTTGCAGATAACTGTCGAGTGTATGTGCAAATCCCTGAGATGCCTTTCTTTTAGCATAAAGCTTGATGAGGTCAGCCGCAATATCTTTAACCTGTCGTTTAGTTTTGTTCTTTAATTTCTCCCAAACATCACTACCCAGTTTATGCACTTTGGGAATGGTTCCCTCTTTACCGGTGTACTTACTGATTTTATGCAGTGAATTTATATTCACATAAAGCACGTCATTATCGCGGTAAATAATTCTTACCGCTTCCTGCA
>DLGS01000190.1 GCA_002482815.1 Bacteroidetes bacterium UBA7688 | reverse complement strand
GGCGCCAAGCGATATGATGGACGGCCGTATAGGCGCCATCCGTGAGGCGTTGGAGCAAAATAATTTTACAAAAGTGGGTATAATGGCCTACAGTGCAAAATATGCTTCTTGTTTCTATGGTCCCTTCCGCGATGCATTGGATTCAGCTCCCGGATTTGGCGATAAGAAAACCTACCAGATGAATTACGCCAACAGAATTGAGGCCATCAAAGAAACCTTAATGGACATCGAGGAAGGTGCTGATATCGTGATGGTGAAACCTGCAATGGCTTATCTTGATATTATCCGGGAAGTAAAAAATGCAGTGGATGTTCCTGTGAGTGCTTACCACGTAAGTGGCGAATATGCCATGATAAAAGCAGCAGCGCAAATGGGCTGGATTGATGAGAACAAAGCCATCATCGAAAGCCTGACATCGATAAAAAGAGCCGGGGCAGATCTGATTGCTACCTATTTTGCAAAAGATGCCGTAAAACTTCTAAATCTTTAGGATGAAAAATTACAATAGCATATCTCTATTCGAACGCGCCCAGCAAAGCATTCCCGGTGGCGTAAACTCTCCCGTACGGGCCTTTAAAAGTGTTGGCGGTACACCTGTTTTTATAGAACGCGCTAAAGGCGCGTATTTGTATGATACGGATGGGAACAAATACATCGACTACATCGCTTCCTGGGGACCAATGATACTGGGACATGCACATGAGCCCGTGGTTAAAGCTATCCAGCAGAAAGCAGAAGGATCAACTTCCTTTGGTGCACCCACCGAGTTGGAAATTGAAATGGCTGAGCTCATCAAATCGATGACTAAAAACGTGGATCTGATTCGTATGGTGAGCAGTGGCACAGAAGCTTGTATGAGTGCTTTGCGTCTTGCAAGAGGTTATACCGGCCGCAATAAGTTCATTAAATTCGAAGGTTGTTACCACGGACATGCCGATGCTTTTTTGGTAAAGGCCGGAAGCGGTTTGGCCACCTTTGATATCCAAACTGTGCCTGGTATAACTGCTGGGGTGAGCAACGATACTTTGACCTGTGCCTATAATAATCTTGATGCTGTACAGCAATTGGTTGCTGAGCATAAAGGAGAAATTGCAGCCATCATCATTGAACCGGTAGCGGGCAATATGGGTTGTATTTTACCTGAACCGAGATTCGTTGAAGGGCTGAGAAAAATTTGTACAGAAGAAGATATCGTTTTCATTTTTGATGAAGTGATGACCGGTTTCAGGTTGAGTGCTGGCGGTGCACAGGCAAGGCTGGGTGTGGATGCCGACCTTGTTTGTTATGGCAAAGTGATCGGAGCAGGAATGCCGGTGGGAGCTTTTGGTGGTAAAAAAGAAATTATGAGCCACATTGCGCCACTCGGAAATGTTTATCAGGCAGGCACCTTAAGTGGTAATCCTCTGGCGATGATTGCCGGTTTTACCTTGTTGCAGGAGTTAAAGAATAATCCCGGTATTTATAAAGAACTGGAGGAAAAAACAGCTTATCTGCACAAGGGTTTACAGGAAGTTTTAAATGCCTGCGGAAAACCATTTATCATTAACCGACTTGGTTCTATGATCAGCGTGCATTTCAGTGAAAAGCCGGTGACAGACTTTGCTTCTGCTGCGGCAGCGGATAATGCATTTTTCAATCAGTTTTTTCATGCGATGCTAAGCCGTGGTATTTACCTTCCTCCTTCTGCATTCGAAAGCTGGTTCCTGAACAACGCACTTAGCTATGCTGACCTCGATGCGACTATTGCTGCAGCGAAGGAAAGTTTGAGTGAACTGTTGAAATAATTAATGGAAAGCATTTTTTTTAAACCCCGCCCTTAGAAGGTGGGGTTTTCTTTTTTGATTGAAAGTCTTTTAAACATTATTTATTGTTCAGGAAAGCTCCAGGTAAAATGTTTCGGCCTTTCCTGAACGCAGGAATGATTCCCTTAAGTTTAATGTACAATTCTGAATTCAACACATCAATTTTTGAATTGGCCAGTTTGTTTACCCACCATGGAACAGCAATTTGACATTCATTTTACCTTGTATGCACAGTTCAAATAGCTTTTCGCTATTTTATCATATCATAAAATCAGGTTTCGAAAGTGATAGCAACCTTGAATATACAAATTTGAATATTATATTTGCAACTCACAAAACAAACAATACGATAATGAAAAAAGTACTTTTATCTATTGCTGCCGCGTCAGCAATGTTTGCATCTTGCCAGGATGCTCCTAAGGCCGATACAGCTACAGCTACTGAAGCACAAGCCGTAACTGCAACAACCGGTACTACTGATTATATGGTAGACGTTGCGCAAACAAAAGTAGAGTTTGTAGGTACAAAACCTGTTGGTAAACACCACGGTACAATTGGTGTAAAAGAAGGAAAAATCTCTGTGGAAGCCGATATGATAAAAGGCGGAAACTTTGTGATGGATATGAATATGCTTAAAACGGATGATCAGGACAGCGTTGGTAATGCTAAGCTGACCGGCCACTTAATGGCCCCTGACTTCTTTGATGTGGCAAAAAATCCTACTGCAACATTTGAAATTACGAATGTTACGGCCGGCCTTGATACTTCTATGAAAGATGTAATTATGAAAGATGCGACGCACACTGTTACCGGCAATCTGACCCTGAAAGGTGTTTCAAAAAGCATTACTTTCCCTGCCAAAGTAATGATGAGTGGCACTTCCATCACTGCAGATGCCAACTTTAACATCGATCGCACACAGTGGGGTATCAGCTACGGTAATGACAAATCGTTGAAAGATAAAATGATTAATCCGATTGTAAATATTGGTTTGCACGTGGTGGCCAACAAATAGTTTGTTTTAAAGTTTAGTAAAATTGAAATCCCTTGCAGCTATTCTGCAAGGGATTTCTATTTTTGCACAAATCGAAATTGTATCAAATCCGTTTTCTCTTATAAATACTTAAGCCGCTTTGTAGAAAGTGAAAGCTACGAACCGATGCTCTCCTGGGGTATACGGATGACGATTGCCGTGGTGGTTCCTTTGTTCTATGGGCTCTATACCAGCCGGACAGCAGAGGCTATGTGGATCATCGTTGCTGCGGAAAGTATCGGATGGGTTGAACTGAAAGGTTCTTTCGCGCAAAGGGTGAGGGTGCTGTTAGGTGGCGCATTTCTTGCATTGGTATTTGGCTTTGCCGGAAGCATCAGCAGTAACAGTCTCTGGTTGAGTATTCCGTTGATGCTGGTGGTGGTATTTATTGCCAGCTTATTTAAAAATCTGGGCGAACGGGGTAGCGGTTTATCCCTTACGGTTTATGTCATGTTTATCACCGCCAATGCTTATCCTGTGACCGACTTTGCAGATACACTGGATAGATGTGGTTACATAGCTTTGGGTGGCGGCTGGGCATTCCTGGTAGGCACCATTGCCAGTTTGTTTATGTCCGAGCAAACACCTTACAAACGTTCTATTGCTTTTATCTGGAAATCGACTGCATCGCTGGCTGATATTATTGATCAGGGCTGGGATGGCAAAACGCAAAAGGCCGGTATTCGGGAAATTTATTTGAAAGAGAAAGAAGTGAATGCTGCTATTGAAAGTTCTCTTCAATTATATGAGAAGCGCGCGTATCATAATAACCACGATAGTGAAAATGCCCATTTGATGGCACAGCTTCGCAGAACAGTTTATCTCACCAGTGCTACGCTTATGACTTTGGCTGAAGAACTGGATGGATTAAAAGTGAATTTATTGTCCGGCGAACAAAAGCAGTCGATTCATGCCATTTTGAAATCTATCGCCGTTATTTGTGAGCGAATGACAATTTATACCGTCACATCAAAACCGGAAGAAGAGGTATTGTTGCGGTCACGCATTATCAGGTTGCAAAATATGATTGCCCTGCTCAGAGAAAGCAGTATTCCTGTATCTGAGCAAAGATCGATTAAGTATGTGTTGCATTTTACGGAACGGATTATCCGCCTGATTGAAGATGGTATGGGTCATATCAGCTCTGTAGCCGGCGACCGGAAAGTGTATCGTTCCTATTCCTTAATGAAGACACTATTGATTTTGCACCATCGCCACTGGATAGATAGTATCCGCAGGCTGGCCAATATCAATACGCATTCATTTCGCTTTGCCCTGCGGACAGCGATTGTGGCAACTTTTGCATTATTTGTTTACAAATGGTTTGAAATTGACCATGGTTATTGGTTGCCTTTTACGGTAATGATTGTTATCCAGCCTCATTTTGGTGCAACAATTAAGAAAGCTTTTGACAGGGTTTTAGGCACAGTTTTGGGTGTAATAGTCGGTGGTTTGTTACTCACTTTACCGCATGAATTTCATACAAAAGAAATCTTGCTTATTGTGTGTCCGGTATTAATGGTTTATTTTCTCCGGACAAGATATGGAGTAGCAACATTTTTTATCAGTTTGTTTCTGGTAGCGCTTTTTGCCGCCGAAAATCAACTGGATAATGGTGTAATTATTATCCGTGCTCTTTGTACTGTTGGTGGTGCGGCATTGGCTGTAGTGGCCGAGTTTGCGCTATTGCCTACCTGGGATAAAAAATGGTTACCCCGGCATATCACCGAAGCAGTGAATGCCAACTATAATTATTTCCTCTTCACTTTTTATCCCAATCATTTCAGTTCTATCCACCAATGGACGCATTACCGCAGGTTGTCAGAATCGGCCAACAGTAACGCTTTCGACTCCTTCAACCGATACCTGCAGGAACCGACATCCAAGGATAAAGACTTTAGTATGTATTACCAGTTTATCTCGCACTGTATCCGTATTACCCGCGAACTTAATAATTATCATATTGAATCCGATATTCACAAACGCTCTGTTCAAAGCAAGGATTTTGAAAAGCAGAAACAGAAGATTGCAGAATGTCTGGCTCAGTTTAATGCTATTGAGCACAGTATTAAAAAGCTGGAATGGGGTAGTGAACACCAAAGCCAGGAATTAATGGAAGATGTGCGTGTAAGCTATATCCCTTTGAATGATACCCAGACGATTTATCTTGACAAACTGAGTATTGAGTTGAACGCCTTTGTAAGGGATATGGACAAATGGGTGAAAAAATTTAAAGAGACAAATTCTACAGCCGGATGAGCAAACTTTTAATGATATTTCTGTTCCTTGTTTGCTCTTTGCGCAGCTTCGCACAGGAAGTTGACACCACCATAATGGGAATGCACTTTATGATGGATGAGGTGGTGATAAAATCTTCCAAAAACGGTTGGGATATTAATGCGTTTATACGCAGGATGAAAGAAGATACGACATTCTATAAAGCTTTTCTGGGCTTACGTATGGTGCCCTATACTTCTGATAATGAAATCTCTTTTTTCGACAACAAAAAGAAGGTAACCGCACACCTTGAAAACCGTACGGTCCAAATAATGAAAGGAAATTGTCGAACTGTTACTGTGGTGAATGAAAAAGTGAGCGGCGATTATTTTGATAAGAAAAAGGAACCCCGTTATTATACCGGAGAATTGTTCCAGAATATTTTTTTCAGAAGCAGAAATAATGAATGTGGCATGAGTGATGAAATCAGTAAAAGCCACACTGCCAAAGGAAGTCTGGAGAAGAATAAGGAACAATTAAAGCAATTGGTATTTAATCCGGGTAGTAAGGTTGATGGTATTCCTTTTATTGGAAAAAAGGCTTCCGTATTCGAAGAGAACGGTGTGCAGCAGCGTTACGATTTCAAAATAAAATTTACGCAGTACAACGGCGAGGAATGCTATTTTTTTCAGGCAATTCCCAAAGAAGAATACAAAGATGAAGTAGTGTATAATCAGCTGGATACCTGGTTCCGGGTTTCGGACTATGCGATTGTTGCCCGTGATTATGCTTTGTCTTACCACACGATGGTTTACGATTTTGATGTAGTGATGAAGGTGCGCCTTGAAAAATCAGGTAACCGGCTATTGCCTTCCAGTATTGACTATAAAGGCGATTGGCATGTTTTCAGTAAAAAAAGAGAACGTGCACAGTTTAATATTCTGTTCGATTATTAATGAATTCTGTCGCTGCGAACTTCCAGGTTTTTCATCACTTCAGCTTCATAATCAAGATACTCCTGCCAGCGTTTTTCAACCTTTTCTTTTGTGCTGTATAATGTTGCCAGATCTATCATCAACCTGTAATGGCCAGCTTCTGCCACCATAAATTTATGGTAGAATTGTTTCAATGCATCATCTTCAACATATAAGGATAACAAGCGGAATCGTTCGCAGCTGCGGGCTTCGATGAGAGCAAACATAATCAGTCTTTCTGCAAGCCTTTCCTTACGGCCTCCCGGTTTTTCCTCAAATTTTTTAAGCTCATTGACATAGAGGTCTTTTCTTTGAATCCCGAGTGGAAGATTTCTCTTGTCCAATTCTGCCAATACCGCTCTGAAATGTCCCCATTCTTCGGTCACGACCGGAGAAAGTTCGCGCACCATTTCTATGCATTCAGAATAGGTTTGAATCAGGGAAATGCAGGTGAGTGCCGCTTTTTGTTCGCAATAAGCATGGTCTGTCAGAATATCCTCCACACTAATTTGTGTCATGTTTACCCAACGTGGGTCGGTTGGTAATTTTAATCCCAATACTTGCTTATGCTCTTCAGAGACTATTTTCATTTTGCTTGTCAATGTGATTGCGAAAATACGACAGGCAACGAAAGTTTTATAAAAGAAAATGGGTGATGCTCAGAATTAGCAACACCCATTTATTACAAACAAAACGAAAAAGTTTAAAACTTCCATCCCACCGTAAATACGCCGGTTGTCAGATTGTTTTTGATTGTTGCAGTTGGAGCAGCAGTATAGCCAGGCCAGTTTTGTATCTCATAAGGTTTTTCAAGAGTGGTGTATGCACTGTTGATAACACCAATGTCGACAAATGTCTTCCCGAAACGATAACCAACACCAAAGGAAATATTATTTCTGTCGCTTTGGTACAATTTATTTTTATAAGGCGATCCATAATATCCATAACCTGCACGCAACAATAATTGATCAAATTTCAATTCGAGGCCAGCACGTATATTGGATGCATTTTGGTATAAAGCTTTTACATCTGCATTAATATATCTTTCTTCTACAATAAAGGCCGGATCATACCTGAAGCGCATTCCGCTGTAGTTCACATATTCGTAATCCAGGGAAACAAATCCATATTTCCCCAACATGCCCGTTGCACTGGCAACTAATTTCAAAGGTGTAATAACAGTATAATCAAATTGATTTTCTGGTTGTATCACAGCCGTAATGCCGCTCAATTTGTCACTGTTTGTTTTAATGTCGGCATTGTAAACCTCGGTAAGAGAATAAAGGGTAGGAGAGTGGAAAGAGAATCCGGCTCTGAAATAATCGTTGAATTTATAAATAGCACCCAGTTTTAAGTTTATGCCGGCGCCATTTACTTTGATATTTTGGTTGTATGAATAATTGTCAAAACTATCGCTGGGGTCAATTGTCGTTGTTTGTTCACTAAAAGTCGAGTTTATGCGGTGGTTCAGGGAATTGATTCCTAACGTTGCGCCCACCATTAATTTATCTTTGTAATTGCCCCCACCGGAAATGACGAATTCTGTAATGCCACCTTTTTCCTGTACAGTATTAAATTGGTCAAGTCCTTTCCAAAAGGGCACTAAAGAGAATAAGTTGTTATCCAGCAGGTAGGATTGGTAACCCAAATATCCAAGGGAACCTTCACGCTGGATGGAAGTAGTATCATTTAGTGCATCCTGTTCGAAAAGAAAACTACCGGTCGAACTATTAGTCTTCCCCATATAATTATAGGTGCGGCTAAAATCTGCAACGCGGTTAATGCCTATTCCAAATGAACCGGATTTCCAATCAGACTTATCATAGTTTTTTGCGCTTGGTGTGCCGGTAAAAACCATGCCAATATTATTGAAGCCAAAACGTGCATTATTGTCATCATAGGTGCTGCCGGAATAATTGCTTTTTGAACCGCTGAATCTGAAACCGGGTGTTACCATAAATTCCGACGAGCGATAAATACCTATGCCAGCCGGATTTACGCTTAAGGATGCAAAGTCGCCACCCACAGAGCCCAAGGCGCCTCCAAAGCCAACTGAACGGGCTGTTGCGAAGCTTGCTGTCTGGCCGAATTTTCCAATGTCAATTGAGCTTTGAGCCTTTAGATTTTGTGATAAAATGGATGCTGATAATGTCAGGCAAAATAACTTTAATGAATTGCTTTTCATTTTAATCGTTTTAAAAAAGTCTTACAGGATATTTAATGGTATGGCACAATTTTCTACCCCAATAATTACTGGTTAAAATTAATTGTTGCCCTAAATGATTAATTGAAATTATCTTCTGCCTCCGCCAAATCCGCCACCACCACGGGAGCCACCGCCGCCTCCGCCAAATCCGCCGCCACGGGAACCGCCACCGCCGTTAAATCCACCGCCTCGCTGTCCACCACCATTATAAGATGGCGCAGATCTTTCCTGGCGTGCCGGAGCAGATTGCTGAAAATTATTATTTTGAACAGGAGCTTGTTGTTGGTTGTAGTCGCGGTTCATTTGCATTCTTTCGCTACGGTTGCGGAAATTATTGTTTTGTACAGGGGCTGATTGTTGCTGTTGCATATCATTTCTGTTCATTTGAATGTTGCGTTCGCCGCGGGAATACCTGCTGTCGTTCATTTGTTGAGCACCATTATTATTCATTCTTTGTTCTGATGGTGCTTCATTATAGAATCTGCCTTCGCGTTGGCGCATTCCAGCACGGGAAGGGTTTTCCGCGTTTGTTGGTGCATTGTTATTATTGAAGTTTGCATTTCTGCCTGTACGATCTACGTTTCCGGATCTGTAAGTATTTCCGTTAGGCTCCGTTGTGCGTAATGTAGATCTACCGGTATTATTGCTGAAATTTCGTGGTGTGTTATTTCTAACACTATTCATTGAATAACGTGGACCATAAGTTACACTGCGGCCTCTGCCAGAATAATTATTATATCCGCCGTTGTTGTAAACACCAGCATAATAACCATTCCAGTAATTGCCATAAAATCCGCCGCCACAGCCATATCCACCGTAGCCATATC
>DLGS01000197.1 GCA_002482815.1 Bacteroidetes bacterium UBA7688 | reverse complement strand
GGAAGAGCCTTCCAATATGGGTGCTGCAACATTCCTGAAAACGAACTTCGAAGCATTCCCGATGAAATATTTGTGCCGCAAAGCCAGTGCATCAACAGCAACCGGTTTTGGTAAAGTACATACCAAAGAGCAAAACAGCCTGATTGAACAGGCCTTTGCTTTGTAAATTCAATTAATTCAGAATAAATAAAGGGTGAAATTAAATTCACCCTTTATTTTTGCAGGATATCAAACAACAATTATGCGCAATATAAAATTGATAGAAGTACGTTCCGAAATCGGTGCAGGAACCCGTGGCGCAAGCCTGGGAATTGACGCCATCAAAATTGCGGCGCTCGATTTTATGAGTAATTTCTTCGTGAATTTTCCTTCCGAGGTTGTGCCTGATATGAATAATCTGTTGTACGAACCCGTTGCTTCTCCCTATGCTAAACGTATCCACGGGGTACATACGATGTATGAGCGTGTTTCTGCGGCCGTGTGTGAAACTTTGAAGTCGGGTATTTTCCCTGTTGTATTTGCCGGCGACCACAGCACTGCCGGTGGAACAATTGCAGGTATCAAAATGGCGAACCCAAAAAAGAAATTGGGCGTTATCTGGATAGATGCGCACGCTGATATGCATACACCCTACACGTCGCCATCGGGTAATATGCATGGGATGCCTTTAGCAACCGCTTTGGCGGTAGATAACCTGGAAAGCAGGGTGCATAACCCGGATGCCAAAACTGTTGACATCTGGAACAAGCTGAAAAATATGGGTAAAATAGAACCCAAAATCCTTCCGGAAGATCTGGTGTTTATTGCGCTCCGCGATTACGAAAAAGAAGAAGAAGCCCTGCTGAAAAAGCTGGGTATCAAAATAGTGACCGTGCAGGAAGTGCGCCGTAAAGGAATTGAAAGTGTTGTTCGCCAGACCCTGGCCCACCTGAGTAAATGCGAAGATATTTATGTGTCTTTTGATGTGGACAGCCTTGATAGTTCTATCTCCCGCGGTACCGGAACGCCGGTGAGCAATGGCCTGAAAGAACGTGAAGCAGAGGATCTGATTGCAGCATTGATGCAGAATTATAAAATCTGCTGTATTGAAATAGTAGAGGTGAACCCTACGCTGGACAAAGAAAACCTGATGGCCGAAATTGCCTTTAATATTATTCGTCGTGCCGTGAATATCCTGCTGCTCAACTAGACATTCATGAATATAGAAATCTGGTCGCTGGGCAAGGCAAATGATTCTTTTATTGAAGAAGGTATCCAGTATTATTTTGGCAAAACCAAACCCTGGAACCCTGTGGAACTGGTGATATTGCAAGTGCCCAAAAAGAATGTGACCAGCGATGTGGCACGTACCAAACTGATTGAAGAAGAGCTTATCCTCAAGAGGCTGCAACCCAACCATTATCTTATTCTCCTCGACGAGCGGGGCAAAAAGCTGGATTCAATACAATGGAGCCAGCAATTTCAAAACCTGATGAACCAGGGCACTAAAACACTTGTTATTCTGATAGGCGGAGCCTTTGGTGTGAGTGATGCGGTAAAGGAAAAAGCAAAACAAACCTGGTCTTTGTCTTCTTTGGTTTTTCCCCATCAGATGGTGCGGCTGATCGTTGCGGAGCAGGTGTATCGGGCGTTCAGTATTCTGAACAATTCCCCTTATCATCACATGTAGTTTTTCAGAAGCTATTTTAAACAAAGCACAGAAATGAAAAATCTCATCATTTTATCCTTTCTTTTATCTTCTTTAATTTCTTTCGGACAAAACCGTTCCGGGAAAAAATCGAAACGGATAGCAGCAGTATTGAAATAATCAGAAACTCGGTATATAGAGTTTATACAGAAACATTTAAGAAAAGCGACTCGGAATGGTATAATGTTACCTATATAGATGACACTACAAAGCTTAACACCGAAGGGTGGCAATTAAAAAATGGCAGACATCTGGGAACCTGGAAAGAATATAACCGGAAAGGGGAATTGATGTTTACCCAAAATCATGAAAAGCATACCTGTATTGTCAACCCTAAATTATTTCCCTACCATAACCTATTGGAACGAATGAAACTTGTGGCGGATAGTTTAATTATCGTTGCCTACGGGAAGAAGTTTATGAATGAACACGTCATTTTTAATTTTAATTGTTATGCCTATAACAAGCATAAAACCAAGTATGATGCTATTGAAGATTCGATGTGGACAGAAGATTATCTTGGTTCATGGACTGAACCGATGAAATCGAAGCCCAATTCGTTTTTGTTCCGTTATGAAGTGCGATTGAACCCTAAAGATGAAAAAAGTATTGAGCTTGGCATTTGCCTGGATGAAAAAGGAAATTATATCCCTAGCAGCGACGATACCTGGAACAATTACGGATTTGAATTGGTTAAACCGGAGAACAAAGAGTTTGTGTTGAATAAATACATGGCGATGACTTTGGCGCAAAAAAACGGCCTTAAAGAAATGGATGCTAACAAAATTGACGAATTCCTTTTTTGGGAGAATTTTAAAAAGCAGGAATTTTATAATGGGAGATTCAGGTATTACATCGCCGAGCTGATTGATCAGATATCGTATAAGAAAGGCGAAGAAAGGCAAGGTATTATATATAAATACCAGGTTTTTGTGTTTAATCCGTGGACAGGAGAATTTATTGAAAAGAAAAAGATGAAAGCAATCAGAGAGTGGGGAAAGGTAAGTGGTCATTCTACCGGATTAATTCCGGACAGCGATTAGCGTAATTATCTTTAAATACTTGATTTTGCCGGTCAATTTGATTGTCCCGGGTGTGTTTAAAAAATAATTACTCCTTTACTGATTAGTTGAATAGTAATTTGTTTTTAATTTAGATTTGCGCATTATAATATTTTATGGAAGAGAATAAATCTAAATTTTCAGGTTTAAGAAAACTGTTTTTTACAGAAGAATACCTTGAAAGCACTGCCGAAAAACCTGCAGCTGATTCAACAATTCAAAAGGGAAATACTGAACAGGCAAAAAATACCGCAAGTCCACAATACAATTACACTTCATCAAACGAAGAATCTGCTGCGATTCTGGAAAAAATTTATAAATACCTGGATAGCATCAACGACCCGCAAATTGATTTTGTGGAGGTGTGGGACTCTATGGACGCTATGGGTGGAGTGAGCGAGATTAATCTTAAAGCAACCTTTGCCGCAATGAAAATTGCTTCAAAAGGAAGTCTTACAAAAGAATTAAT
>DLGS01000212.1 GCA_002482815.1 Bacteroidetes bacterium UBA7688 | reverse complement strand
CTACATCAACGATAAACCAACAGGTGCCGTTGTGGGTCAGCAACCTTTTGGTGGTGCACGCGCTTCGGGTACCAACGATAAAGCAGGTGCTCCCTTGAACTTATATCGCTGGTTGAGTTTCCGCACAATTAAAGAAACCTATGTGCCGGTTGAAAATTACCGTTACCCATTCCATCAGGAAGATTAGGATTTTTAACAAAAGTGAGTATTGGAAATGTTTAATTTTACGGAAGAATAAAACACAAACAGAATAATGAACAACAATCAAAATTTCACGAATTACAAAATCGAAAGCACAACGGTCAATGCGACCGGCACTTTATCTTCTACTTACATTGCCAATGTATTTATGTGGATGTTTGCAGCATTGGGTGTTTCAACAATCTTTGCTTTATTATTTGCAAACAGCCCTGCATTAATGCAATACCTGTATTCTGTTAATCCGGTGACCGGTGGCGCCAAATTAAATATGCTGGGTTATGCTGTAATGTTTGCCCCGTTGGGTTTTGTTATGATAATGAGCTTTGCTTTTCAGCGTTTATCTGCAGTTGCTTTAATCGGTTTATTTATGGCATACGCTGCTATCAATGGCATCAGTTTTAGTTTCATCCTTCTGACCTATACGTCAAGTTCGGTTATTGCTTGTTTTGCATCTGCCGCAGCTATGTTTGGTATTATGGCAGTGATGGGATACACGACTAAAAAGGATTTGACTTCTTTTGGGCGTATCCTTACAATGGGATTGATTGGTATTGTTGTGGCAATGCTGATTAATATGTTCCTGAAAAGCGACACCATGGGTTATCTTATCAGCGTAATTGGTGTGGCTGTGTTTACAGGTCTTACAGCTTATGACGTACAGAAATTGAAAAACATTGGAGCCGGCGTAGAATATGGCGAAATATCTGAAGCAGATGGTAAAAAGCTGGGCATCCTCGGAGCGCTTACTTTGTACCTCGATTTCATTAATATTTTCCTGTTGTTGCTACGCTTATTTGGCGGTCGTAAAGATTAAGAATGAAAAGCAGTAAAAATAAAAACCACCTCACTGAGGTGGTTTTTATTTTTTGAAATATGCAGTAATTTAAGTGGTCGCCACATTTCTCTTTTTATAGAATAGTAAAATACCGATACCAATCAGGATAAGGCATGTAGAAATAATTTCAGCTTGTGTAGGGTGCATAAAGCCCCAATCGTATTTATAGTTTACCCTTATTTTTTCGATGGTAAATCGCTCAAGGCCATTAATAATAAGATAAACACCGAATAAATGAAGCGGTTGGTTGAGGCGTTTGCGGATAAGCCACAGGAATGGGAAAAGGACGCCAATACAAACAATCGCTTCGTACAAAGCCGTCGGGAAAACGCTTACCGGTAAAACTCTGGAATAATTCCCCATATCGCCCGCAATAGCAATCCCTTCATTATTCACATTATGCGCATAGTTCATTCCCAGAAACCAATTGGGCAGCCATCCGGGTGCAGGTACATAAGCGTGCGGAATGTTTGCGAAGTCCTGCATGTTTTTCGAACCGGTGTATCGGGCAAACCAATCCGGGAAAGTTTGCACTACAGTCTGAAACTGGTCTTTTGTTGCGGCTACCAATTGTCCTGAGGCATCGGAAATATAAGCACTGTTGAAAATTCCCCAATCGCCATCGCCGGAAAAATGACAGCCTAAACGACCAATTCCATACGCCAGTATTAAACTTGGTGCAGCACAATCGCACAACACAGCAAACGGTATTTTATATTTTCTGGCATAGAAAAAGAGCAAAACAGTTGCCGTTATCAGTCCGCCATAGAAGGTGAGACCGCTGCGCGAAAAAAGACTGCCAATTGGATCCACTATAAAATCATCCCATGTTTCCAGCGCATTGAAAATTTTTGCCCCAACAAGTCCGCCTACCGCAGCAATCATCAAAATGGTGCTCACTCTTTCGTGTGGATAAATCAGGCCTTTTCTTTTTACTTTCTGCTTGGTTGCTTTGTCTATATATTCGATGTCACCTTCTACAGGGATTAACAGGCCATCCCTTTCTTTCCGTTTCATCTCTGCACTGATAAACATCAGGCCTGCAATGAAAGCCAACGCCATCAGGAAACCAAAAGTTTTGAAGATTCCAAGCCATTCCGGCATCGGCGAGTTGAACAGGCTTTGGAAAAGATATTGAAAGTCAGGATACATAAGCTCAGTTTAAGAGTTGAAAATTTTTGCGCAGCGAAAATAAGCAATGCACCTGAAAGGCAATTTCCTAATTATGATAAAGTAATCGAAATAGTTAATTTAATTTTCTATGACTATATCTTGCTAAATTGATATTATTCGTTTGACAATACCGCTCCTGACAATTATATTTGCAAAAATTTTACAAAACTGTTACAAAAGTACTTTTCAGTATTATGACTTGGAAGCAACATTTCACCTCTTCTGTCGGTAAAAAATTAGTAATGGCTTTTACCGGCTTGTTTCTCATCGTTTTCTTGGTGATTCACGTTTACCTGAATGCTCAGATTTTCTTGCCGGATGGCCGGGAGAAATTCCTTGCCGGAGCACATTTTATGGGTACTAATGCACTCACACGTCTTGCAGAAATTGGTCTTGTGATTGGTTTTTTCCTGCATATTGTTCAGGGATTAATGCTCTGGAGCCAAAATGCTAAAAAACGTTCTGCCGGTCGTTATGCCGTAAAAGCCGGCAACGCCACCAGCAAATGGTATAGCCGTTCAATGGGATTGCTTGGTACTTTAGTATTGTTGTTCCTGATTATGCATACGGCTCATTTCTGGATTCCAAACCGTGCCAATCAATTTCAAACAGGAGAAGAAATCGATTTGTACGAAAAAATGCAAATTGTATTTCAAAATCCAATCGTTGTCGCACTGTATGTTTTAGGTTGTGCTTCATTGTGCTTTCATCTTGTACATGGTTTTTATTCTGCATTTCAAACCCTGGGAATGGGAACCAGCAAATATAAATCGATGATTCGCAATGCAGGTATCGCTTTCTCCATCATCGTGACCCTTATGTTTGCCCTGATGCCGATTGCATTCCACTTTAATATCCTTTTAGGATAAGAAGTACTCTTATTTTTTTGAACAAAATTTCTTGAAAAATTATTCAGAATATGCCACTTAATAATAGAATACCAGAAGGTGAATTAGCAACCAAATGGGAAAAATATAAATCGACCTGCAAGCTGGTAAACCCGGCCAACAAACGCAGTATTGAAATCATTGTCGTTGGTACAGGATTGGCAGGCGCTTCTGCTGCAGCATCTTTGGGCGAGCTTGGTTATAAAGTAAAAGCATTTTGTTTCCAGGATAGTCCACGCCGCGCGCACAGTATTGCTGCTCAGGGTGGTATTAATGCCGCAAAAAATTATCAAAACGATGGTGACAGTGTTTACCGTCTTTTCTACGATACCATCAAAGGTGGTGACTACCGCGCCCGTGAAGCTAACGTTCATCGTCTGGCCGAAGTGAGTGGCAACATCATCGACCAATGTGTGGCGCAGGGTGTTCCTTTTGCCCGCGAATATGGTGGCTTGCTGAGCAACCGTTCTTTTGGTGGAACACAGGTTCAGCGTACATTCTATGCAGCAGGTCAAACCGGCCAGCAATTGCTGATTGGTGCTTACCAGTCTCTGGAGCGTCAGATTGCTTTGGGTAATGTGACAATGTACAATCGTCACGAAATGCTGGACATCGTAAAAATAGATGGCAAAGCGCGTGGTATCATCGCCCGTAATCTGGTTTCAGGAGAGTTGGAACGTCATTTTGGTCATTCTGTATTGTTGTGTACCGGTGGTTACGGAAACGTGTTCTACCTTTCTACCAATGCAATGGGAAGTAACGTAACAGCAGCCTGGAAAGCACATAAACAGGGTGCATTTTTTGGTAATCCTTGTTTTACACAAATTCATCCTACATGTATTCCGGTTTCAGGTGATCATCAGTCTAAACTGACTTTGATGTCCGAATCACTGCGTAATGACGGACGTATCTGGGTACCTAAAAAACAAAATGATACGCGTAAAGCGAATGAAATAGCAGAAGAAGAAAGAGATTATTACCTGGAGCGTCGTTACCCGGCATTCGGTAACCTTGTTCCCCGTGATGTGGCCAGCCGCGCAGCAAAAGAGCGTTGTGATGCTGGTTATGGAGTAGGCGCAAGTAAACAGGCCGTATACCTGGATTATGCAGCCGCCATTCTCCGTTATGGTAAAATCGAAGTGGGTAAACAAGGTTTGAGCAATGTTTCAGAAGCTGAAATTATCCGTATGGGTAAAGAAGTGGTGAAATCGAAATACGGTAACCTTTTCGAAATGTATGAGAAAATTACCGGTGAGAATCCGTACGAAGTTC
The DNA here is from genome assembly GCA_002482815.1 of Bacteroidetes bacterium UBA7688. Classification (GTDB taxonomy): domain Bacteria; phylum Bacteroidota; class Bacteroidia; order Chitinophagales; family Chitinophagaceae; genus Rurimicrobium. The sequence continues at coordinate 1,445 of DLGS01000212.1, read as the reverse complement.
CGATGCGTATTTATCCTGCTGTGCATTATACAATGGGTGGCCTGTGGGTAGATTACGAATTGATGACCACCGTTCCGGGCTTATATGCTTTGGGAGAAGCTAATTTTAGCGACCATGGTGCCAATCGTCTTGGCGCTTCGGCTTTGATGCAAGGACTTGCTGATGGATATTTTGTTATTCCTTACACAATCGGTAACTATCTGGCTGATGAAATCCGCACGAAAGCTATACCAACAGACCATCCTGCGTTTGTGGCTGCAGAGAAAGAAGTGGCAGACCGCATCAACAAACTGATGAGTATCAAAGGAACTGAAAGCGTGGAAAGCATGCATAAGCGCCTTGGCAAAATCATGTGGGACAAATGCGGAATGGCGCGTAATGCTCAAGGTTTGAAAGAAGCTATCGAAGAAATTCGTGCCCTGAAAAAAGAATTCTGGAGCAATGTTCGTATTCCCGGTGATATTGATGAATACAATCCTGAACTGGACAAAGCAAACCGAGTGGCTGACTTTATCGAATTAGGTGAGCTGATGTGTATGGATGCTTTGAACAGAGAAGAAAGCTGTGGTGGTCACTTCCGCGAAGAACACCAAACAGAAGAAGGGGAAGCAGAACGTCATGATGATAAATTTATGTACGTAGCAGCCTGGGAATACAAAGCAGACAGCCAGTTTGAACTGCATAAAGAAGACCTGGTTTATGATGTTGTTCATCCAAGTGCACGTTCATACAAATAGGATTTGAAAACAATTTTTTAGAAAAAGAAACCGTTCTTTATGGAACATTATACAATGAATTTGACCTTAAAGGTCTGGAAACAAAAAAACGGAAAAACTGCAGGTCGTTTTGAAACGTATCAGGTAAAAGATATTTCTTCTGAAATGTCCTTCCTGGAAATGTTTGACGTGCTGAACGAACAGTTGATTGCAGAAGGTAAAGAACCCGTTGCATTCGACCACGATTGTCGTGAAGGTATCTGTGGTATGTGCAGTATGTACATTAATGGCCGTGCTCATGGCCCATGGACGCATAATACTACTTGTCAATTACACATGCGTGAGTACAAAAACGGTGATACAATTGTCGTAGAACCATGGCGTGCTGATGCTTTTCCTGTGATAAAAGACTTGGTGGTAAACCGCAGTTCTTTTGATTCGATCATTCAGGCTGGTGGATATATTTCTGTCAATACAGGAAACGCTCAGGATGCAAACTCATTGCCAATTGAGAAGTTGAAGGCTGACGATGCATTTGCAGCAGCTGCTTGTATCGGTTGCGGTGCATGTGTGGCGGCTTGTCCTAACGCCTCAGCTATGTTGTTCCTGTCAGCAAAAGTGGCGCATCTTGCCTATTTGCCACAGGGTGATGTTGAACGTAAAGACCGTGTGGTGAATATGGTGAACCAAATGGATAAAGAAGGTTTTGGCAGCTGTACCAATATCGGT
>DLGS01000090.1:2122-6872 GCA_002482815.1 Bacteroidetes bacterium UBA7688 | reverse complement strand
GCTTTTAATTCTTTGAAAGCATCTACTACGTTTTTCAATCTTGGATAAGCAGAAATACCTGCATAAGAAATATCTCTTAAACCTCCTGCATTAAAATTCATTGATCCGCCTTCAAAATCAATATCAACTCCATCAAATTGATACTCGTCGATAATTGCTTTTAGACCGTTAACAAAAATATTTTTTTGAGTTACATTGTCTAAAACAACATGACCATTTTGACCTCCGATAGAAACAATAACAGGAACACCGCTATCTCTTAAGGATTTTATATCATTTTTCAACAATTGTTTATTGAAAACTCCATTGGTCAAATATCTGGTGTCGTTTGTAGTTAATACTGGTGTATAACCATCGCGATTAACGGTTTCTACGAAAGAATAATCAACTACGTTAAACTTACTTCCTACCATTTGAGAGAAATATAAAAACGGAGCGCCAGTATTTTCCCAAGAATGTGCGTATCCTAAAATAATTTTAGATGGAAGCGGGATAAATCTATTAGTTCCTACCGGAGCGATTTTGATGGTATTGTTTAATGTCGTTACGCCAGATTGATTATCGGTTGCTTTGATTACAACTGGATAATCCTGATAAGCAGTTGGCGTAAAATTATACGTATAAGTATTGTTTGTACCTGCGGTCATGTTAAATGTACCTCCATTTATGGTGATGGTAACACCTGAAACTGATCCGTTACTATCAACAGCTGTAACTGAAATTGGCACTACCTGGAAAGAATTCTGATAAACAGTAGTATTCGATGGAGAACTCCAAGTAATTACAGGTAATGAATTAGGGCAGTTTGCACCTGAACAACTTAATGTAAAACTATATGTTTTTGAATCTGTCGTTCCGTTTGATGCAGTAGCCGTAACGGTTAAAGTATGAGACACTCCAAACTGATTTGCTGCTGGTGTCCAAACTGACGTATAAGTTCCTGAAGAATTGGTAGCACTTATGGTTTGTCCATCTAAACTAAATACAACAGATGAGATTGTAGTCGCATCAGCAGCACTTAATCCAACACTTGCAACAAAATTAATCGCTGATCCTAAATTTATAGCTATCGCCGAAGCTGTTGGTGCTGTAATCGTAACCACTGGTTTAGTCGCAACCACCGCTTGTCTATTAAAATCATAAACCGTTGGAGCTGTTGGCATTGCAAAGTTGGATAAGTTATTTGGATAATAAGTTACATCACCGTTTTCCCAACCATTTAATTTTAAACTTAAAACCTGTGTATAACCTGCTACAACTGAATTATCAAAAGCATAATTTCCTGATGCATCTGTTGTGGCAATAACACTTTTCCAGTTATGAGTATTATCTGTCCAAGGCACCACTAATTCTACTTTTGCTCCTGCAACCGGGGTTGTTCCGTTTTTTACTGAACCACTAATTAGGTTGGTAACAGCCAATGCTGCTACTTTTGCCGTAGAACCGGTACTAAAGTTATAAATTGTTGGGTTTGCCGGAACCGGAAAGTTTGCCAGATTATTTGGTAAATAAACTACTTCTCCGTTTTCCCAAGTGTTTAGTTTTAAGCTGGTAATTGTTGTATATCCTGCAACAACGGCATTGTCAAAGCTATATTTACCTTGTGCATCTGTTACGGCGATAACACTTTTCCATGGATGTGTATTATCTGTCCAAGGTAAAACGATTTCTACTTTTGCACCCGAAACAAAATTGGCTCCGTTTTTAACGGTTCCGCTAATTTTATTTGTTGGCGTTACCACAACATCCTGAGTAAGGTTTAATGTTTTATTGGCATTCAAATTAGAATAAACTGTTGATGCCGGAGTAAACGTTTGCCCTGTTAAGGCTGCCGTTATCGTATAATTTCCTCCTGAAGGTAAACTTAATGAGTAAGTTCCGCTTGCGTTTGTAACTGCTACATAACTTCCTCCTGTAAAAGAAGCCGTAACATTTACGCCAGAAACTGGAGTTGTATTGCTTAAAACAGTTCCGCTTACTGTATAATTAACGATTGGCGCGCCCTGAACAAAATTCAAGGTTTTGTTGGCATCAATTGCATTATAAACTGTAGAAGCTGGTGTGTATGAAAATCCGGATTTTGCAGCTGTAACTGTAAAATTAAGTCCTGCTGTTAAACCTGCAACGCTATATACTCCGCTTGCATTTGAAACTGCAGTTAAAACTGTTGTTCCTGATGTAGCCGAAACTGTTACGCCAGAAACTGGATTTGTTCCGTCAAGAACTGTTCCGCCAACGGTATAAGTCGGTTGAGATCCGTTTATGATAACAGCGGTTTGGTTTACTGTAACATTGTTTAAGGTTACGGGAACAAAAGTATAAGAAGCTTTTAAAGCCGTAAGTGTATAATTTTGTCCAGAAGTCAGGTTATTAAATGTAAAATTTCCGCCAGTAGAAACTACTGTTTGCAATACTACATTGCTTGCATTACGCAATTCTACAGTAACATCCGGAACTAAAGCTGCTCCGTTTTTTACAGAACCTGCAATACTTACTGTGCCCGGAACTACGCTTCCAAATGAAGTATCAACCTGAGTTAGTAATGAATTAGGAACAGAACCTCTGGTGTCCTGAGATAACTCCCAAACCATACCTCCGGCAAGATTTTTTGATTTAATGTACTGCACTTTTAAATCCATCGATTGTTTATCTTCATAAGAGATAAATTGTTTTAAAGTGGCATTGTATAAATAAGGAACTTTTGTTGTGTTATCGAAATAACGTACCCATCCTGCTGAAGCTGCACTTGGAGTCACTAACATCGTATTTGGATCTAAGTAAGCATGAGAATTCGTTACCGGATTCCCTACTAAATCACAAATTTCGATACTTCCTGAACGTTCGCATGCTCCTGCTCCATCCCACGTTCCGATAGGATTTTGTGGATTGGTACATCCGGGAACTATATCTCTTGGCGCTGAAACGAATAATCCCGGTAAATTAGGATTGGTTCCGTTATTGGCCACATGATCAAATTTCTTTCCGTAGAAAGGTAATCCCATGATTAATTTATTGGCAGGAAAACCAACAACATTTAGATATTGATTCGTTAATTCGTCTAATGATTCTGATTGTGCTGCACCATACAACGGATCGTTTGTGTTTCCGCTTGCATATAAAGGAGCATTATAGCATGTTTTATCATACCAGTTTCCACCAAAATCATAACCAAAATACGTGATGTAATCACAATAAGTCGAAATGTCTTCTGTCATTCCGTATTGTGTTCTGTTGTTTGGTCCTAAGTATTGTTTGGATACATTTCGAACATTGTTTCCGGCAGCAATTGTAACTAGTTTGTTTGGCATTGCCTGACGCATTGCTTTCAATAAATAAACTAAATTTTTGTTGTCGTCCGGGCTGTACTTTTGCGGAGGAATTGGTGCTCCGTTGATTACTTCAGTACCATCTGTTCCTCCGGAAAGAGGATATTCCCAATCGATATCGAAACCATCAATAAAAGGATATTTGGTAATAAAGTTTGCCATGTCTGCAGCCAACGCGGCTCTTGCAACAGGACTTGCTGCAATTGGAGAAAGATCCTGACCTTTAGTCCATCCTCCAACAGAGATTAAAACTTTCAAATGCGGGTACTTTTGCTTAAGCTTCATTAAGTCATAAAAGTTACCTTTAACCGGAGCATCCCAAGGGATTCCGCCTTCCATATGCTCAAAATCAGCATAACTATCCAAACATAATAGTTTGGTATTCTCCGGATGGGCAGGATCAAAAGTTGTCCCATAAAAAGAATAATTCAAATGCGTCAATTTACTTCCGTCAATCTTGGGGATATTAAAATCCCTGGCATAGATAGACCATTGCGCATAATACCCTACTACCTTTTTTCCGTGAGCTGGTTGGGCTAACGCGAGTAAGGGAAACAGTAACAAAAAAAGCAATCTGTAATAATGTTTCATAATTAAGTTAATATTGGTTAATAGAAAAAAAATAAATATTCCAATTACAGTTCGTTGTGCGCCAAAAAACGGCACATAAAAAACAATAACCGGGTTTCAATAAATTGCAAATAGAAAACATTGCAACTCAGTGGAATTAATTCATATTACTTCTAAAAATAAATACTACTATTACCGATTTTCCATAATCATTAGTGATAGCACTGATTGATATTTATTTAAATCAAAAAAAAAATTAGGTTAGCAAATGATAAATTTGGGGTTCATCAATTTTAATACTTACTTGTTTGTCNNNNTGTTTCTGCTTTATTCTGTTTTATTTGGTTTTAAATGTTAATAATTCTTATTTGGTTACTATACTTTTTATTTGATTTAATGTCTTTGATCTAGTTACTTTTACCATATTCACCTCTACCAGAAATGTCTGGTAGAGATAAATAAATTACTAAATAATCATGGTAACAAAACTTACTAAATACTAACTCAAACCAAACTCTTTAAATTAATTTTTTAAGACTTGCATATACTGATAACTCAACATCTGCGTGATCTTTTGAATTACATTGCTCGATTAAACTTTTTAAATCATCTGCTTTTAGAGTTGATTTATTATCTAATACCAATAACAATTCCTGCGATGCATCTGTCAGTTTTTTAGACAAAGGCAAAATTGGCTGTACCAAAGGTGCATTGGCACTCAAAGCAACTAACTCTTTGTTTAATGCGATCCATTTATTAAAAAATGCTGCAACTTTTGCTTTATTTTCCGGTGTTTTATTTACCAGATATTGCGCTACTGCATCATCAAAAGCTAAAGAATCTTTAGCATCCGG
>DLGS01000090.1:0-2077 GCA_002482815.1 Bacteroidetes bacterium UBA7688 | reverse complement strand
GGAGAATACATTTGATATTCTGTTCCGCCTTTATTACGGGTATATCCTTTTAATGGCTCACAAACATTTGAAAATTCATATAATGATGCAATATTTTGATCGTTAGTGATGTTTCTTAAAATCACATCTTTATTGCGAATGTGTGTTATTCCTAATTCTTCTAATCTAAAAGAAACTACATCCAGACGTTTGCGCATATTGGCTACATCTGTAATATCTTCTGCTGACCAAAGTCTTTCTGCAATTGCAGCTGTTCTTGGCCAAAGTCTTGAATCGATTGTTGTAGGCGTTACAAGTTCTGTCCACATTGTGGCTTCACCTCCTAGTATTCTTGCTTTTTCTTCGGCTGTAAGATTTGCTCCTTTTGGCATTGGGTCATTCAGATAATGACTTGCAATTGGATACATCAAATCGATATAATATCCGTTTGATAAAACTGTTTTATAGCCTTTTTTTACTGCATCAATCAATGACTGGCCTGCAACAACTCCTTCATTAGGGCCTCTCCAAGAATGAATAATAGCATCTTTTGACATATTTTTTGTCAAAATTTCTTCCCATCCCATTAATTGTTTACCATGTTTTTTAAGCATTGGCACTAATTGCATGGTAAAATAAGTCTGCAATTCATGATTGCTTGCTAACTTGTTTTTCTTCATGAATTCCTGAATCTTTGGGTTTGCATCCCAGTCTTTACCTTCGTTTTCATCTCCCCCGATATGAAAATAAGCGCCTGGGAATAATGGACAAACCTCATCAAAAATTTCACTTAATAATTGATATGTTTTAGGATTTGAAGGATCTAATGTTGGCGAAAAAATACCCGCATTTCTTTCAATTCCATAGGTAGCGATTGCTGTACCCTGAATATTTTTTTCAGAGGTTCCACCTGTCAGTGTAATTACTTTGCTTCCTATTTCGGGGTAAGCTGTAAGTATTGCAGATCCGTGACCTGGAACATCTATTTCCGGAACTACCAAAATACCGCGCTCATCGGCGTATTTTACAATATTTTTGATTTCCTCTTGTGTATAATACATTCCATCTGAAGCTACATCAATTAGCTTGCGATGCTTTTTCATTTCGATTCTCCACCCCTGATCGTCTACTAAATGCCAGTGAAAAACGTTCATTTTCATGGCAGCCAATGCATCGATATTTCTTTTGATCACATCAATTGGCTGAAAATGTCTCGAAACATCGATCATTAAACCTCTCCAGGTAAATCTTGGGAAATCTGAAATTTTAGAGCTTGGGAAATAAAATGAGTTGTTATTATTCTGCAACATTTGTAATAACGTTTCAAGACCATGTAATACTCCTAAATCGTTGGTTGCATTTATTGTAATCTGGTTTTGTTTGATATCTAAATGATAACTTTCGTCTTCGTACAAACCAATTTTTCCGCTTTTAGTACAATTGATTTGAAGTGAAGCATTAGGAACTTCATTTAATTTCGTAATAAAACCCTGTTCGAAAAATATACCGGTTCTACCATCTAAACGACGTAAAAAACGAGTTACTCCACTAAAAATTCGAGGATTAGGGTTTCCGGTAATGTTTACTTTAAAATTTTTATTTAAAGCAAAATTTCCGTCGTTTACAACAACACTCTGAGGCCAGGGCATAAGATTTAGCTGCTCCTTTTTGATTTGAGCACTAGAAGTTACACCTGCTAATAGTAGGACTAATAAATATTTCATTTTTTACTGTTTTTGAAAAAGATGTTATCCGGAGATAACAGTATTAAATAAATAAGAAACAAGACTCAGAAAGATCTCTTTGAATCCTCACTTTCCTTATGAGATCAATCTGAATTTTGTAATGTGATCCGCTCTCACCCGAATCTTAAATTGTTATTCTAGTAATCAAAACGTTTAAAAGCTTCGATTGCTTCGTATTCTGCCAATCCTAAATCATCGTATAGAATTGCGGTATTTTTGTTACGGTCTTCGGCTCTCACCCAGAATTCTCGAGAATCGTTTCCTTGAAACATTACTCGGTCTTTTTGAGACTGATGATATAAAATCGCATGACGTTTTAGTAATACTTCTGATGGAGAAAGCGGAACGGCCAT
>DLGS01000373.1 GCA_002482815.1 Bacteroidetes bacterium UBA7688 | reverse complement strand
GCTTTGCCGTAGTGGTATTAATTAAATGGTGCTTATTTCCTGCAATATCGTTTAGTGTCCCTTTAGAAAAGGAGTAAAAAGCCAAAACATTATTACTCAAACTTTTCGGTAAACAGGGAATTTCAATTGCTTCGTTTTTTTCTGCATCCTTGTTACAGGAAACAATAATTGCAATTAAGCAGGCGGTTAATAGTATCGTCAGGTTTTTCATGATGATCTCTTGTTTTAGTGAATGGAGAACGGATTTTTTGTGTTTTTATTTAATGCACAAATTTGCAGACGCGTTGTAATTTTCATCTCCGTCAACTTGCCGTTTCCGAAAACGCCATTTCTTCTGGCAGCGAATTGGTTAACGCAACGGAAACAGCATAACTGTCTTCCAATAAAAGATATTTAGTGATTAAATCATTTTCTACAGTTATTTGAATAAAAAAAAGAGAGTCGACAATCTTTCCCGTCTGCAACATTCTTGTTGAAAACTGTCCTGCAATGACTGCATTATTCGCGTCAATAAAAATATGGGCTACCTCGGCAGAAATCGGTTCCGTATTCTTCCACAACAATTCATAAAATTCTTTTACTTCTTCCTTGCTGTTTCTTCGTCCCAGCCAGGGTGCCTTATCGATATCTCCCGGAATATACCAATCCACCTTTTCAGAAAACAGATTGCTTAAGTCTGTTAGTTTTCTTTCCGAAAGAAATTGAAAAAAAAGTTGAACAATACTATTTGTCTGGTTTGAGTTCATATCCGAATACTGTTTGATTAGTTTAGTTGTCGTAAAAATGTTTCAGGCTTGCTGCTATTATCGGAGGCTTTGCTGCAGGAGCCCAATTTAGCTTAACTCCATACGTCAAACAATTTCCAATAAAAGAAAAGTGCGATCAAAATGAGATACGCAAAATTATTTGTTGCAAATAAGAATCGCGCCAACCAACCCCATTTTTTTTGCCGGATGATTTTCGCCGATACGATCAGTAAGGGCAGCATCGCAAGGAGCAAAACGAAAGGCAGATAGGAAGTTAGGGTCACAATATTTGAGTGCCTGTCATAGTAGGGTGAAGGGAAGTAATAAATGCTTTCGTTCCGGAGGAGCACATAGGTGTAAACACACAAAGCCAGGCTCAATACAGACAATCCGGCTTTCAGATACCTGTAAGCTTTATCAGAAGTCCTGAAGAAACTAAGCATAAAAAACACAAAGGAAAAGAAGAACAGGATTCCGCAGGCTATGATAAAGGCAAATATCGTTTTGCTGTTTTGCGGTGTTTTATAGTCAAGGAATTGTTGATAGTGCTGGTTGTCAGGAAACAATGCCTTGAACTCATATGAATGCGCGCCTTTGGCCAGTTCTTCTTTCAGATTGAAACTTACGCATTTGCTGAAGTCGTGGAAAAAATAGAGGTGGATCAGTCCTTCTTCAAGGTCATAGATATTGGTATACAATGTGCCGTCCCCAACTTTTGCTCTGTTTACACTCATGGTGTCAGACAAAGCCGTACAAAAAGGAAGGGTAGTGTTCAACTGCTTATTGTTTAGGAAGGCCACCCCTTTGCAATATCGTTCCATTTTGATGGTGCTCAGATCTTTGGTGTCTGCAATGCTGAAATTGGCCAGCGCAAATTTGTCGTCATGACCGAAAGTCATTTTGCCGGCTTCTACTACCAGGTATTTGCCTGTCTTGTCCACGAACAGGAGCATCCCCCCATGAAACAGGATGCTGCCGTTCAGCACATGCAAGTTCATTTCCTTCAGCAGGGCATACACTTCATCTACCGTCTTGCATTGCTGCATAATGATTTTTAAACCGGAATAGGCAAAATCTCTTTTCCGGGGGTCTCTTTCAGGAAGCCCGGGTTTATGGGGCATTGTAAAAGCATCAAACGCAAGACCGTATTCGTTCATGGCTCCGTCCGGGTTGGAGTACTTTCTGGCATAACCCACACACACAATACCAAATTTTCCGTTTACGCCCGGTTCAAACCAGATTCTTGCGTCCCGTCCCCAGCTGTCTTCGTTGTTGCCAACCATTGTTTTGCCGTTGGCGGTCACTTTATACATACTGCAGGCAAATGCTGTTTGAAAGTACAGAGCAGTTAGGATTGTCAAAACGGATATTTTCCAAAAACCTGTTTTACGCATACTGTCTTAACGCTGATTGATTCTGTTAATTGTTGTTCGAGAAGCTAAACTTTTACTGAAATGGTAAATGGTTTCTGGCCGGTGCTGAACTGCGGCAGCAGAATCCTCGGACTGTCGCCTACACCCGTTATTCTCTGCTGATAGGTCAGCCCGATACCGGTTTCAAAATGACCCTTTCTCCGGCCCCAGAATAGATTGGTCGCTACGGGAAATCCGTAAATGGAATATTTTATCTTTAACCCATAATTATCCCAAATAAGGTCATTCATCAAATTTGAAGGAAGCATGCAAGCGCCCACACTTAAAGGAGTGATATCCGGTTTTGCTTTTTCTGTCTGGCCAAAAGACCGGCTCAGTGAAAAAATGAATAGTAAAGTCAATACAATTGGTCGCATGAAGTTTGGTCTGTTATAATAGTTTCTGAAGAAGTGTGTTTGCACGGTATGATTTAGTCCTGATAAATATCAGCACTATCCACCGATAAGGAATAAACACCTAGGTCTTTGCTGATGGGGCTATAGGTCCATTCTTTTGATAAACAAAAATTCTTTTTCAAAACAACTGTGTCAACTGCAATTTCCAATTTTGTAATCAGATTAAAGGTGTCGGCTAATAGGTGAACATCACGCGGTATTTCATTCCGTCCTAAAATTCCTGAAAGAGTTTTGAAAATAATTGCAGTGTCGCCGGGATTTATGCCAACTGTTTGCATAGTGTCAGTGGTGTTTTGTTTATTCATATATGTCACAATAATTGATTTGCTGAAGGAATTAATTATCTGAATATGAATATTGGCTACTCTGTCGCAAGAGCTTAGAAAAAGTATGCAAATAATCAGAAAGAGGTGTCCGGTATATTTTTCAGTCATCGCAGTTTGGATTTATTTTGTTTGAAGGCGCAATTTAATTTCGTTCAGGATTCTTTCTTCAAATGTTTTTTTAATCTTTCTGTTTTCAAAGAAACTGTAGTCATGATTTATTTCTTTCCAATGACCTAAATCCAACCCCTCATTTATCGACACGAAAGAAAGTTCAGTTTTGCTTTTGCTCAATGGTTTAGTCAATGTGAAAACGATTTGATTTTCCTTCTTGTAATAAAAATAAACGCTGTACCAGTATCTTTCTTTTTTCCGGCCTTCACTTTCAATCAGATTACCAGCCGGTTTATTATCGATTGTTATATCCGGTACAGTATAATCAGGATGTTCTGTTCTGAATCGATAAATTGCATCAACAACATTCTTCTCTGAAGCATTTAAGGTATATGTTTCTGCATTGGAAAAACTGCCCGGGGACAGCATTCCGGTAATTGCGTACATTCCAGCCATTACGGAAGCAACGATAATCAGTGTACGTTTTGTGCTTTTTTGCATTCAGTTAAGTTGTATGGAGAGGGTAGTAAAGTATGCTTAAGCGTAATCCTTATTTGATTCCAATGCAGGATTTGATAAAGTATTTCTTTTACAGCATTTCTGACAAGCCGAATCTGCGCTATATCTTCAGTTCCTGCTTCGGGGACTACCGCGTTTTATTTTGTATTTATAAGGACACATCGCCTTTGCCATCTTTCGGTAATACCTATTCAGGTAGCTGTTTTTTTACTGTCCGACAGTTTTGAAACCAACGGGAATTTTAAGTTCTTCATAATCGTCGAAGGAAAGATACAAAATTGCTTTTTCTTGCATTGTTTTCATTTCTGTAAGTGATTTCAAATTTATCAAGCATACCTTATCCCATTAATCCATTTGGTAAGTATTACATACAGTAGCTGCCTAACCTTTCATACTTTACTGCTTTCCCTTGCTTGTCCCGGAGAAGGTCAAGAAATGCTTTTTGGTTTGTGCCGGTCCGCCGTTTGGTCTGACTCCAACTTTAATCGGGTCTTCCTGTGCAAAACCATATTGATCACTTTTAGCTTTAGTTGTCAACCGGAGAAGGGAAAAATAAGTTTTTGATTCAGGCGTGTTTTCTTTACACCTTTTGATTTTGCGATCAGCGTTTTTGTCTCCATTCTCCTTGGCTTTATTATAGTCCAGGCAAGCAGAATCTTTTTTACATAGCATATCATAAAACATTTCCGAGTATTTAAGCTGACGGGCATAAATGTCCATTTTACCACCGAACCCGTTTTTTGCCAATTGTCTGTTTGTCGCTGCTATTCTGTCTTTCGTCATCGTTCACAAAGCAAGGCTACCGGAAAGTTTTGTTCTCCAAATACTTTCATATGTTTGTCGAGATCGCTAAAGATACTTTCAAATCTGTCAAATGAAGATTCATAACCATAACCACCGTCTTGTTTGAAACTCTCTTTTATTTTCAGCTTGCCAATTACTTCGAACCTGTCTTTAAACGATATGATGTCTCTGTGTGTTACTAAATGATAAGAAAGACCAAAGATAAAATTGTCTTGCTTCGTGTAGTTCCATATTTCGTCAACATTAGGTTGATAGGATAAAGTTGTTTTAGAATCGTATCCGGAGCGTATTATACGTCCTGCAATACAACAATTCTCCAAATCGTTAATTGTCGGTTTAGTTTCGCCTTTAAACGTTGTGGCTACAAGGTCATAAGTGCATTGTCCGCGATGTTGCATTACTTTGGCACAAATGACGGCGTAGTAGTTTTTATCGGAAAGTTGGAAAGTCAATACATCGTCTGGTTGAAAGTAAAAGTTCTTAATGAGCTTATATTTTTTTCGTTTTCTGATTTTTTGATTGGGCGCTGATATTTTCTTTAAAAGTTTATCAAGTTCTCTCTGTCTTTTATTGCCTTCCTTTTCATCGCCTTCTTCTGTCCAGACTTTAACCCCCGCTTTCAGGTCAATAACCCGTTTTACCTCATGTAGAATGTCGTCTGTTATTGCTCCTATTTCCCAAAAAGCCAAAGCATAAGCTGTTACAAATATTTCATGATAAAAGTCGGTGTCAGGCCCATAGTTGTCTTTAACAAATGGAACTTCTTTTCTGATGGTATCAATATTTGCATCACTGTCATACAAGTCCATAATTTGGTCATAGGTATCCCTTGCTAAATCTCCGTCAATTATTTTTACGCCGTCTGTTGCCATGGTTTACTGTATCGTTCTTTAAGGTTGCGGGTGAACTTTTGGGGCCTTGGTTTGGGGGGGAGAAATAAAACAATTGTTTGCTAAACTAAAACCAATAGTCATTCATTTTTTGTAAAAAAACCTGATCTGAAACAGGAAATGTGGAACTCAGAACGGAGTCGATTCCACACAAGGGGCAAATAGCCGTTTCGCCTGTTTTTTCTTCAATCCACTCCTGAATTTCGCCTGGCAAAAATGTTTGTCTGCAATGGAAACAGCCACACAAATCAGCAGCTAAAATCTCCGGCTTATGGGAAGAACTGCTTTTATGAGCGAGTGCTAAATAGTCGTTATCGTATTGCTTAGATGTTTCACTCATTTATTTCTTCCGGTTTGCATATTTTACATATTTTTCGCCAAATTCTAATTCCATAGCAATACGAAGTAAAGCAGTGTAGGAAAACCAAAATTTGTTTTTAATTCTATCATTCACATAATCATCTCCATATTCTTTCTTGTAGTATTTGATGTGAAAATTGTCTAGTTCTTCAGCGTCAATACCAAGCAGTGTTTCTCTGTGTTTTACGATTAAATCATTTAAAGCGCTTTTAGTCGCTATTCCGAAATAGAGTAACTCCTCCAATTCTTCGCCATAATCATTTATATAAAAATCATTTTGTTCAGGTAAAGTCTGTAACAAAGCAGCGTAAATATCTTCTGTGGTTAATTTATTCAAAACAATTCTTTTTAAGGTTTTGTCTTCAGCTTCATCACTAAAGTTTTGAGGTCGTTCTTTTGGGCGGGTTTCGGAGCACAAATCTCCAAATTTACATCTCAGCCCGCCTGTCGGAAAGCACGTATGCTGCCCTTATTTTTTGTTGTCAAATTTATTGATATAAATCCCGAACTGTTCTCTGATGATTTTATTAATGTTTGTTCTGTCTGCTCCTTCCCAATAATGTTGATGGTCGGCGTAACGTAAATCGTCTTTAGCCCAATACAAAAGAACCAAATCCTGGTACCCGTTGCCCATGTCAAGTTCGTCGTAAATGTCTCGGAACTCACTTAAAACGTAATCATACTTTTCCGGTTTGTCAATATTTGAACTAAGTAAAAAGTAAACATAGTTCTGCAAAGTTTTTGTTTTGTCCGAATAATCCAGGTTTAGATCTTTGAAAACCTTGTTTGTCAGTTCTATTAATTCTAATTGATTATAAGGTCTTGTAGTTCCTGCAAGTTCATAAAGATGGATAGATTCGTAACCTGCTTCCATCATTTCAACAGCCCAATCAATCCAGGCCTCAGTAATGTCTGCATCAAATGCTTTTTCTTTCAGGATTTTATAGGTCGATAAAACCGGTTCTCTCATTTTGTCTGTATAACTTTTTTGCTTAAGGGTTTTGCTAAAATAACGTCCAAGTTTCTGCAGATTTGCGATGGGCGGGATTTTCAGCACGAAACTTAATTTGATGCGCAAAGCTTCAATTAAGTACTTATGCTCAATTGCTTTTAGCTGCTGTTACAGCCAATGCTTTTTTATTGTCATTTATAAATTGTTCAAATGTTGTCGGCTGCCGCCCGGTAATTTTCTCCACCCAATTAGTTGTCTCAGGTTCTTTTTGAAATCTTGGAAAATAGTGAAGCATAATCATTACAAGAATCAACATCGCCGGTGTTTTTTCTTTTCTTTTTGACAGGAAGAAACGAACAAGGTTGGGTGAAATGTATTGAATGTCTACGCTTAAAATGTTGCCTGCTATTTTCGCCATTTCCGAAAACGTCAGCTTTTCTTTACTGGTTAATTCATACGATTTATTGATATGCTCCGATATATTTGTCAGGATGCTTGCAGCAACTGAACCAATGTCACGAACGTCAATCAAAGTAAATTTTGCGTTACCAGCCGGCAGAAAAATTCTTTTTTTATTGACTATGTCCTTATGCAAAGTCGTCGTAAAGTTCTGCATAAAATAAGCAGGACGTAAGAAAGTATAGGGGATTTTGCTGTCAACAATTAGCTTTTCAATTTTGTGGTGCGGGATTATTTTACTTTTTTCAACGCCCTGCACTGATAAGAATACAATATGCTTAACTCCGCTTTCTTTACAAGTGTCAATGATCGGTTTAAAATATTTTTCTACTGCTGAAATTTGAGGCGGTCGTAATAAGAAGAGAATTTCACAACCGTCCAATGCAGTTTTGCAGGTCTCCACATCGGTAAAATCAAACAGAGAGTAATTTACTTTGTCATTAGCCAGTTTAAGTGTGTCGGAGTTTAAGTTTCTGACTCCGGCATAAATGTCAAGTTGATGGTCAATTTTTTGCAATGACTTTATCACTTCTGTTCCAACATTTCCAGTCGCTCCTGTAATTAAAACTTTTGTCATACTATTGATGTGAAATGTTTGTCATTGTGGTGTGGTCTTAAGAATTGCCTATATGAGTTTGCAGGTGCTGTTAGCGGTTCGGGCTTTTTTTATATCTGTTGTCATTTTATTCTCCACGGTGGATTTTGTCTATTGTCTCCGGCGTAATACAATATTATTTGATTGTTGTCCGGGTCTTTCAACCTTGCTTCACGCCACAACCAACTTTTATCATCAGGCATTTCTTCGAATTGAAATCCTTTGTTTGTTAATTCAGCGACTACGGTGTCAAGTTCTTCGCACTCAAAATAGATCCAAATGCCTTCACCGTTTGGAAGTCGCTCAACTTGGTGGATTGAAAAAGTTGAATTACCGTCCTTGCATTCAAATCTTGCGTAGTGTGGAAGTGATTCGACTATTAAGTTTAATCCTAATTTTTGATAAAATCGGATAGCTTTTGTTAGTTCTAATGAAGGGATTGTTATTTGATTCAAATTCATCTGAAATTCCTTTTACTTTGAAAAAATGTCTTTGTCCCACTTGCGAAATTCATAATACTTACTTTTCGGTTCTCCTGACCAACCATTGATACCTTTTTTCTTTGGCAGATAATATCCGTGAACATATAAAAGAGGAATGATAAATAGCGATAGAAGTATCATTGACGTTGTTCTGCCGAAATAAATAGAAATACAACAAACAAATAGAAGTGTCAAAAGATATTTTCCAACTCTACGGATTTTCGGGGTCTGTTCTTCAAAGTGTCCCATAAGTATATTGCCCAAAGCATAAATTATACTTACAACTGCTATCTCAAACCATAATGATTCTGTCGTCCACATTCTTTATGAAATTTTAATACACGCACCACTTACAATCTTAATACTGTCATTAATTATTTTCCAGTTTCTAATATAGCGGAATAGACCGCTAATTGGTTCGCCCAGCATAGTGCCTTTTGCATTATAGACTACTACTGATATTGCGGTGTCTCCAACAATTTTACAAGTTTCAAATTTTGGAATAAGTATTTCAACTGTCATTTGTTTTGACTTGTGAGAATCCAAATCCATTTCTTTTGTTACCAGTTGTCCATCAGGTGCTAAAAACAAAAGATTATCATGTAAAACATTTTCAATGAAATCAATATCACTTGTCTTAATGGCTTCAATCAGATTGATTTCTAATTTATGTATTTCTTCTTCTGTAAGTTTCATTTTTGTTAGGCTATTTAGTTTCTGTAGTTGGATTTGTGCCAGGAATGGCTGTTTATTTTGATTTCAAATTTAATACTATTACTTACCAATCGTCAAAAGGACTTTTAATCTGTTGCATGTTTTTTTTGTGCTGACAGGCCATGTGGTTGCCTGTATTATAATTCGGAGAGCCGGGCAGAATGGGCTGGTAGCTTTTTGTCTTTTTCGCCCATGCTATAAGGCAGTCTCCCGAC
>DLGS01000308.1:1254-4382 GCA_002482815.1 Bacteroidetes bacterium UBA7688 | reverse complement strand
ACGTGGTAGCTTTTCACGCAAAAAGCACACGCAAACAACCACTGCGAGTTACGAAGCACCGTAATGCGTGTTACTTTAATATTGATAAATTATAGATTGCTTTGTCGTCGTGCCCTCCTTCCGTTGGTGCATACAACAGTGAATTGTGAGCCGCATAATTGTGCCTAATGCTTTATTGCCAAAAGTAAGTCTGGCTATTTCGCTTTATGGCATAGTCGCTCCAATAGGCGGGGTATTTGCGGAAAGCCGGGATAATACATTACTTTTTGGAATACTCATAAGCAAGTTTAACGGCTGTAAAAGCATTCAAAATACCACCGCTGATACAGATGTTTTTTATCCACTTTTGCTCATTGTCGCTGGAATTGTTCAGGCTTGATGAAGCGTCAGTTACTGATTTGACAATGATATTCTTTATTTCAGCGGCTGTTAAAGCGGGAAAATATTCACGTAAAATAGCGGCCACACCTGCAACAACAGGGGATGCCATACTTGTCCCGTCTAAACTTGTGTATCGAACTTCGCCAGGTGTGGTAGCGTATATAGCTACCCCGGGAGCAAAGACATCAACAATCTTGTTGCCATAATTGCTAAAAGACGCAGGATAACCTTTATAGTCGCTTGCGCCGACAGTGATCCAATTCGAAGCAACTGAATCTGAAAAAAGAAAACGGGGATTTGGGAAGTTATCAAATCCGTTTATATCTCTACCACTATTACCTGCGGCATGTACGATAAGTACATCTTTCTGTATAGCATATCTTACAGCATCATCTATCATCAGTTTGTCCGGGCTAAGGCTTTTACCAAAACTCATATTTATCACTTTAGCCCCATTGTCTACCGCGTAACGAATGGCGGCAGCAATATCCTTATCATATTCGTCTCCGTCTGATGTACAGCGGACGCACATTAAGGATACGGCGTTTGCAATACCATCAATGCCTTTTCCATTGTTACGCGCAGCCCCAATAATCCCCGCTACATGCGTGCCGTGTAAATTGGGGCCAGACCAAATATTGTCGTTTCCGTAGCGTAGTGTTGCAGGGTCAGTATCATCGTTACCTGTGAACATCCGTCTCTTATCCGTCGGGGCTTCTTTTTCGCTATTTGCTTTTAATTCTTCACCCTCAACATAGTTGCGTAGTTCCTTTATTGCGATGACGTTTTCCAACTGCTTTGTATCGAATTGTTCGAAAACACCTGACATGAATTCTTTCAACTCAATTTCACCTTTCAAGCCTGGCTTCCAGTTAGCGAGTGTTTTCGTATCATAAACGGGTTTATCCAATAAAATTTGTAAGATGCTATCGCAAAAAACAACAGTGCCGATATAGGCCCGCATAGTATCCAATCTGCCTTTAGAAAGACTTTTCCCAATAACACCACTTTTTGCCTTCAGCCAAAGTACATACTCATATTTTTCAAGTCTGCTCAGTGTGTTTGTGTCTATGGACTTGCCATCGAACTTAGTCTTATAGCGCCAATAAACTCTTGTCCACTCACTTGTAGTCACGATCACATTTCCAGATGCACCACCAAGAAAATTCCAACCATGTATATCATCCACATAGCCATTATGATCATCATCCAATCTATTTCCGCCAATTTCAGATCTATTTTGCCAAAGCACAGATATTAAATCCTCGTGTGCTGTATCTATGCCAGTTTCGAGTATACCTACAATAATCGAATGGGGCTTAATTCCTTTTTCTTTTAAAAAAGCATATGCTTTTTCCAAGCTGATACCATAATAATTATCAGTAGAATAGTCCTTGAGGTGCCATCCATTTTTCGGTACTTTTTGTGCAGCTAAAACTGATGAATATATAAGCAATGTAAGCGTAAATAAGCCCCTTTTTGTAAGCATTTTGAGCGTTTTTTAAGTAGCAATAATATGAATTCTTTTATACCTTGGCTCAATAGTTTTTACGCCACGGTGTTCGGGATGTTAGTGTGAGTCATCTTAAAGCACAGAAAAAGCAGATTTGTGTTCGTAGGTAGGTTGGTAATCTGCACACACGAAAAGCAAAGCCCAACAACGGTTGCGAAAACTGAACCTGCGCCGGATAAAGGCGGCACGAAGTAGAGCCGATAGCCGGAGACCCAAAGCTCAATAACAAGACGAAAGCTTTATTGTCCAAAAGGTCAGAAATAATGTGCTTATTCACTATTTGTCAAATTATGAAATTACCCAATTACCGAATTAACTAATTGCTTAATTTTGCGCCCTTATGTTACTTTCATTACAAAATTTAAGTTTTTCCTTCGGCGCGCGCACGATGCTCGACGAAGTTAATTGGCAGATCGGAAACAACGAGCGCATTGGCCTTGTTGGTGTAAATGGTGCAGGAAAATCAACGGTTCTCCGCATTATGACAGGCGCTTATTCGCCGGATAGCGGAACTGTAAACAAACCAAAAGATGTGAGCCTTGGTTTTTTCAACCAGGATTTGTTGAGTTTCTCTACTTCAGAATCAATCTTAAAAGTTGGGATGCAGGCCTTCGAGAAGGCCCATAAAATTGAGCAGGATATGAATGATATTCTTGCTGAACTGGAAACAAAACCCGACGACGAAAAATTACTGGATGATTATAGCCACGCTTTGCACGATTTCGAAATGGCAGGTGGCTATGAAATGGACCATAAAACAGCGGAAGTATTAGAAGGCCTTGGCTTTACAACTGAAGACCTGCAACGTCCATACGATACCTTTTCGGGTGGATGGCGTATGCGTGTTTTGCTGGCCAAAATGATGCTGCAGGCACCAGAATTATTGTTGCTGGATGAACCTACCAATCACCTGGATTTACCTTCTATCGAATGGCTGGAACGCTATCTGCAAAGCTATCCCGGCTCGGTGGTAGTGGTTTCGCATGACCGTCATTTCCTCGATAAAATGGTGACTAAAATTGTGGAAGTATGGCAGCGCGACCTGGTGCAATACACAGGTAACTATTCCTGGTATCTGAAAGAAAAAGCAGAGCGAATGGAATTGCAGCAAAGAGCTTATGAAAACCAACAGGATTATATCAAAAAAGAAGAGCGTTTTATTGAGCGTTTCCGTGCTCAGGCTACCAAAGCTGCACAGGCACAATCTGCGGTGAAACGTTTGGACAAACTGGAG
>DLGS01000308.1:0-1193 GCA_002482815.1 Bacteroidetes bacterium UBA7688 | reverse complement strand
TGATTGAAGCACCGGACGCAAGTGTACCAGTGATGAATATCAACTTCCACGTCGGCACACAGCCTGGAAAAATTATTTGCACGCTGAATAATGTGAGTAAATCTTATGGTAAACTCACCATCCTCAAAAACACTTCTGCCGAAATTATTCGTGGTGATAAAATCGCTTTGTTGGGTGCCAACGGTAAAGGTAAATCCACGCTGCTTCGTGTCATCTCCGGTGCTGAAGAAATAGAGGGTGAACGCAAGCCGGGCCACAATGTTGAAGAAAGTTTCTATGCCCAACATCAGCTGGAATCACTGGATGTTAACCATGAGATTCTGGAAGAACTTAAAATGTGCGGCAGCGGCAAAACCGAGGTTGAACTGCGCCAGATCCTGGGCTGTTTCCTGTTTAGCGGCGACGATGTTTTCAAGAAAATCAAAGTATTATCGGGTGGTGAAAAGGCCCGTGTGGCATTAGCCAAAACCATTGTTGCGAAAGGAAACTTCCTGATGCTGGATGAGCCGACCAATCACCTGGACATGCAGAGTGTGGAAATGCTGATTGAAGCCTTAAACAAATACCAGGGAACATTAGTATTGGTATCGCATGACCGTTATTTTGTGAGCAAAACAGCGAACAAAATCTGGGAAATCGAAGAAGGAATCATCAAGGAATTTAATGGGCCATATGATGAATGGCTTGTATATAAAGCTGATAAAGCAGCTAAAGCAAAATTGGCGGAACAAGGAGCTGCTGCTCCTAAAGCAGTCGCGCCCAAACCCGAAAAAAAAAAGGTAAATGATGACGAACTGAGAAACCTGAAAAAGGAATTTCAGACAAAACAAAAATCATTTCAGAAGCTGGAAGAAGACTTGAATAAATGCAAAGCTGAACAAACAAAAGTGGAAGCCTCACTGGCAGATCCCGGCGTATACCAGGATAAAGAAAAATTCAAACAACTGGATGAGCAATATAAAAAGCTGAGCCAACAGGCAGACTCGCTGAACAAACAGTATGACAAGGCTTTTGAAGAGTTGATGGCATTGGAAGAACAATTGTCTTAATCTCTTTTTGTGGGAAATATGATTCGACAAATAGCACTATTTCTCCGGTGGCGAAGCCAGCTCAAGCAAGAACAGCAAGCCTTAAGATTATTTAAAAATTGGAGTGTTCTGTTTAAACAAAACAGAAGCTCCAATTCTGTTGAA
>DLGS01000358.1 GCA_002482815.1 Bacteroidetes bacterium UBA7688 | reverse complement strand
GATCGTTCATATCCAGTTGAGTTCCTGCATAAAGTGCAGTGCGTCTGTATAATTTGTGTTTTCCACCCAGGAATGTTTCCACCGGACGGGTAAGGTGATACATTGAACCACCACCAAATAAGGTAGCATGTTCACTGATTTTTCCACTATAAATCAAACCAACTGCAAAATCAGGATAGGTAAGATCTTTATTGCTTAGCGGATCACCGGTAGAGATTGTAAAAGTTTGATTACGAGGGTCGTACTCATCTTCAAAATCCAGTTTATCTTGTTGAATGCTTTTTTGAACCAATGTTCCCTGAAGACCAAGTGACAAGGTGTGTTGTTTATCCACACCAAAAGCTTTGTGGTAAGCAGCAGACAATCCAAAACTTACATTTTGCAAAGCACCGGTACCGGCTTTATCATACAGGAACAATCCACCAAAACCAAGATAATCACCATTAGCAAACTGACCGCGCAAAGATGCGATATCAAAAGAAGCTGTAGCTGTTGTATAAGGTGTATTATTAACAGAACCCCACTGAGTACGATAGTTTGCAGCAAAACGGAAATCCGATTGTGTCAAACCCGTCAAACCAGGATTAAGCGTCATTGGCGAAGTGAAATACTGCGAAAAATGCACGTCTTGTGCTTTCGAAGTAGGTGTAAGTGCTAAAAATGCACCCAAACAGAATAGTATTTTTTTCATCTTGCTTTGGGGTTTATAATTCTACTATTATAACTCTATTAATCTTTATTGATGGGCAAGATAGGCAAATATTGAATTTTCACAAAACATTTTCAATATTTTTTTATCCATTCTATAATCCCAAAACATCTTTCATTGTAAAAATACCTTTTTTGTCTTTCAGAAATTCAGCTGAAACTACTGCGCCCAATGCAAAACCATCACGATTGTGAGCAGTATGAATCAATTCAATATCATCAATCGGGGAACTATATTTCACTACATGAGTCCCGGGAACCTCGTCTACACGATGTGCTACTATAGACAACTCATGAGCAGCATTTGGTTGGGTATTGACCCATGTTTTTTTTCTGTGGAGGTTTTCCAGGATTTTTTCTGCGATCGTAATGGCTGTGCCACTGGGTGCATCTTTTTTGTGAGTATGATGTGTTTCTTCAATTCCGACTTCATATTCAGGATACGGATTCATCATTTGCGCCAGCATCTCATTGATTTTAAAAAACACATTTACGCCAATACTGAAATTGGATGACTGTAACATTGCGGTATTGTGTTCGTTACAAATTTTGTAGGCTTCATCCAGCTTATCGTTCCAGCCGGTAGAACCACAAACCACAGGAGTGCCTGTCATCAGGCATTTTTGGACATTTTCAAAAGCTACCTCAGGATTTGTAAATTCAATTGCAACATCTGCATGAGCAAGATGTTCAGCGTTCAGGTCGCTCTGGTTGTTGCGACTGATGCGCAAAACAACCTCGTGGCCCCGTTCAATGGCAATCCGCTCAATGGTTTTACCCATTTTTCCGTAGCCAATCAATGCTATTTTCATACAATAATTATTGGAAAATAAGAGATAGAATAGTAAAAATTGCGAAGCAAATACTGGCAATACTATTGGTATTGATGAAGGCGATATTCACCTTGCTGAGGTCGTATGGTTTTACCAGCAGATGTTGATAAACAAGCATCGAAATATAAATGCCGGCTCCTGCCCAATAAATAAGATTGAAATGGCCAAGAATACCTGCCAGAATAACAAGAATTCCAGACCCTATATGCAACAAATTCGACACATTCAGCGCATTTTTAGTGCCAAGTAAAGCTGGTATCGAGTATAAATTTTGTGACCGGTCAAAGGATTCGTCCTGTAAAGCATAGATAATATCAAAACCGGAAACCCATGTAAGTACCAATAAGGAAAACAAAACCGGAATGATGTCGAAAGTACCCGATACCGACAAATAAGCTCCAATCGGTGCAAGGCTTAAGCCTAATCCCAAAACCAGATGACATAGCGCTGTGAAACGCTTGGTATAACTATAAAAAAGGATGACAAAAAGTGCTACAAATGAAAGGTAGAAACACAAAGGATTGATAAACCAGGTAGTGGCCACAAACAAAATGCTGCTGATAATTACAAAGGCCAAAGCCCTGCCAGGCTGGATAATGCCAGCAGGAATTTCGCGGTTGGCCGTACGCGGATTTAATGCATCAAAACGCCTGTCTATCCAGCGGTTGAAGCCCATGGCTGCGCTGCGTGCAAAAACCATACACATCAACATCAGCACGAGCAATCGTGGCTCAAACTTATAATGGTCTTTAAAAATTGCCAATGCAAAGCCAATAAATGCAAAAGGTAAAGCAAATACTGTATGACTGAATTTAATCAGCGACAGATAGTTTGCTATTTTTTGAGCAAAGGATTGGTTCATTAACTGCGACAATGGAAAATATAATTAAAATGCACCGGCAAACGCGTTCAAAATCGAACGGCCATCTATATTGTTCAGTTCTTTGCTGCAAGCTCTTTCAGGGTGCGGCATCATTCCGAATACATTCTTTCCGGCATTGCAAATTCCGGCAATATTATCCATTGCACCGTTTGGATTGGCATCCATGTGCACTTCTCCTTTTTCGTTTGCGTAACGGAAAATTATCTGGTTATTATCTTTCAACTGCTGCATTGTGGCTGCATCTGCATAATAACGTCCTTCGCCATGTGCAATAGGAATCTGAAGCGTTCTTCCCTGTACCGCATTACTCACGATATTATCGCTGAATTCATTCTTGATATAAACGTTTTTGCAGGCAAATTTCTGATGATCATTTTGCAGCAAGGCGCCCGGCAACAAGCCTGATTCACAAAGAATCTGAAATCCGTTACAAACACCCAGAACTTTCCCGCCATTGTTGGCAAAATTGATGACCTGTTCCATCATAGGGCTGAACTGTGCCAATGCACCACAGCGAAGATAATCACCATATGAGAATCCACCCGGCAATACAATACAATCATCTTTGCTAAACATGCTGAGGTCGCGGTCTTTGTGCCACAGCATCACCACTTCCTGTTCCAGATCATAACGCAAAGCGTTGTACATATCACGGTCGCAGTTCGACCCGGGAAAAACAATAACTCCGAATTTCATTTCTTTTAAAATAAAACTTTATAAGGGTAAAAATATCTGGCAGAATACTACCAAAGCGAGTGCAAAGTAAAAACTTATTGCGTTCATTTTCTTGCTTCTTTCGTTAATAAAAGCATGAGCCAGCATCAAACTCAATCCTGGCAAGGTTATCATCCAAACTGAATTTATCTTTGGATCACTGAAAATGGCCGAAATGAGGGACACAAAAATCAAAACCGTAAAGGCAATCCAGCACCGGCGGATATAAATTGGCGCCTTGGGCAATTGCCTTTGCATATTGAACAAACTGAAAAACATCCAGATAAGAATTCCTGCAAAAAAACCAGCGAAATAAAGCTCAGGTTGCAATTTCCGGGGAAATGAAATACCCAAATCCGGCCAGAAGTGCATGATTGACAACTTATCGTTGCAAAACAGTAAAACCAATAACATGTATAAAGGCATAGTCAATCCTACAAGCATTATCATCCATTCTTTAAAATTGAAAGGTCTTAAGATAAGCAGCGCAAAAAAGGCGAAAAGCACCAGAAACAAGGCAGAAAACTGCAACAGAAAAGCCAGCATCAACACAAAACCGATATTAAATAATTGCTTACTGGCATTTTGTGATTGCTTGAGCTGTAGTAACTGGTTAATAATAAACAGAATACAAAGACTAACAAAAGACATTGAGTTAAACTGCCCCAAAGCGGGATGCAGTGCGCCTAAACTCAGAAAAGCAAAAGCAACAAGATATGTGTTTTGCTTGAACAGACGATGCCGGTTGACGATACCATTCAGCAACAATGCCTGGATATATAACAGTATTACAGCAATAAAACTATATCCAAAAGCAGATTTACCGACTGCAAAATGAAAGATATAAATCAGCCAGCTATAGATTAATTGCGACTGTTCGGCCACCGGCAAAACCGGGTGCATCAAGGCCTGCAACTGTGTGCAAAGTGTAAAAATAAATAATAAGATAGCAGTGTAAGGGCTATTGTTCCGAACCAGATGTAACACTCAGAAAATTTGTGCTAAAGTACAATTTTAGCGAAGCATATTTGCTTTTTGCGCAAACATGGCACCACTATTTCACGACTATCAATTTGCTTGCCCAGGCGCGGCAGCCAGTCGGGGTCGTCTTCGTTCCCGGCATCCATAAAACCTACGTTCACTTTACCATCAGCCGCTACAGACGACAATTGAATCCGTGAGCGGCGACTATTGAAATCATTAAACAAAAAACCTAAGCCTCCGCCCGTATTGAGCAAGCTGTAGGACGAAAACATTCCTGCATCTTCCTGGGAGTATTGCTCTTTCCGTAAAAACGTATGCCATTCCTTTTCATTATTTGCATTGTAAGAAAGCAAGAGAATATCGTTATAATGATACTCCCTGATATACTGAGACATCATTGGCGAAGCATAAAAAGAATAAAACCCCATGCCCGGCATATAAGTACTTTGCGTGGTTACATAGGTTTCTTCGGCAGCAACAACAAAACCACCATCATTTTTGATTATCAATTGGTTAATACGAAATTCATTTAAGGCTCTTTCCTTTTTACGCGCTCCGGATTCACCTCTCATTTGTTCATCGAACGGAATGTAATTAGGTGATGTAAAAACAAGCGAATTCATATCAAAAGTGGCAGCAGCAACCCCTTCGTTATTTCCGTTCTTTTTTGCGGAAAAAAATGAAGCAAAATGAATTTTTCCGTTCGCATTATCGATTTTCTGAAAAGGATATTCGAGGTAATTTTCTCCTATTGGCAACTCCGTTTTTCTAAAAACTGCTTCTTCCTTTCTGATAGTCAACAGGGCGTATTCATCCGAATAATTCCGACTGCCAATAATTGTGTAAACAGGCAAATAAAAATTTCCGTTATTGCTCATCAATGCACTGCTATTCGCTATAACGTTCCCCGCTTTATATTTCAATTTTAATCTCTTCGTCACTTTCATTTGAGCGGCATCCAGACGGTAACCGGAAAATTCAAGTGTCCGGTTTTTATTGGTTGCGCTGTAAATCATGATGTGTTCCTTATTTTCAGACACGGCAGAAGCAAAAAACTCTTTATCGCCTGAACCAAAAAAGCTACTGCGCTTCTCGTCAATTTTCAAAGGTGTTTTTTGCAAAATACCTTTGTCACTCAGCATTGCCGCAAACTGGGTTATCCTCGTTCCCTCCTGGCTTTGGTACAAAACCAGCATCTGATTATCGAAGGGAACAAAACGGATGTTGTAAATTTTATCCGGGAAAAAGTCGAGTATAACAGTGGCTTTCTTTTCCATGCCTTCGTTATAGGCATCCAGGAAGTATTCTTTGCCATAAGACCTGAATGTATAGAGTGTACCATTGACATTCCCTACAATAGTCATATTGCCGTTACGAACGTCATAATCTGAATAATCAGAGTAAATTACACGTTGGGCTTTACTTTCAGGAATAAAAAATGCGAGTAAGCAGAATTGAAACGCAAGGAAAATACGGGTCATGGTTTATTGGTTTTGGGTAGTATCAATAGGATTCGAATTTGTATCTGCAGGTACGACTACTGCCTGAGGAACAGGATTGTTTGTAAGCCTGCCTTTCTGACGTTCGGCCATAATCGAATCTGTTTTTTCTTTTACTTCAATGCTGAGCCGATCCCGCAAAGCCTGCGCTTCCATTTCACGAATTTCAGTTTGTTGCAGTTTAATTACAGAATCCAGCCTTGCCTGTCTTTGAGCAGGTGTCAACACATTTTCTTTTTTGCTTGCACAACTTCCCAATAATAGCATAAGAGGGAAAAGCGCCATCATTGCACGATTCATCATAATTACTTCTCTGTTGCAAAGATAGAGTTGAAGAAAAAATTCAGGTGTTAAATTTCAACCAGATGAATTTTCATTTTATAGAATCTCACCAACATGCTTTCGGATATTAAAAGCCATCTTTTCCATCGGCAAATCATTATCATCTACCCCAAACGGATCTTCAATTTCCTCTGCAACCAATTCCATACTACCTAACACATAAAACACAAAACCGACTATCGGCGCAACGTAGTATCCTAAGGTAAAGACATAGCCAAATGGCAATGTCATCACATAAAAGAAGATAAATTTTTTGATAAAAGCACTGTATGACTGAGGGATTGGCGTGTTTTTTATCCGCTCGCAGGCGCCACAAATGTCAGTAAACGCAGACAATTCTCCATTCAGAATAATGATTTGTTCCCCGGTAAGTTTTTTGTTTTTATAAAGCATATTCACCCGTTGCATCAGCAATTGCGCTACCTGATTGGGTACATGCTTTTTTGTATCAATACTAACCAATTCAGGATGTTCATTTTCATCCAGAGCAAGACGTGTAACTTCTGATTGAAGGTGCGTTTTTAAAACATCTGCATATAAAGGAATGGTTTTTCTGAAAAAAGAACGGGTCGCTTTATCCTCTTCATCCAACATAATATTCAGTTTCAGGGCCAGATTCCGGCTGTTATTTACCAATGAGCCCCAAAGCTTGCGGCCTTCCCACCATCGGTCGTAAGCGGTATTGGTACGAAAAACAAGCAAAATAGAGATGGCAAAACCCAACAGACTGTGCAAAGTCGGGATGTTTTTAACCCAGCTTTTGTCGCCAAGATGAAGGTATTCCAGTTCCCAGAAAGCAATGGCGAGAGAATAAATAACTACAAAAATGATTAATGGGAAAAGCTTGCGTACGGTATCTGCCCTCGAAATCCAGAACAAAGATGCAAACCAGGCTTTATTATTATATACTTTCACAAAGAGGTTTCTTTTGAAGCAAATTTAATCGAAAGGCGTCCTTAACAAATTATTTTTTTAGCTTTTTATTGTATTTCAAAAGTTTAAAATTGAGCGGAGACGCCTACTTTTGCGGTTCTAAAATATACGCCTTTCAAGGTATTATGAAAACTAAATTCTTATCCGGCCTTCTTTTATTGCTTTCTTTTTGTGCAAATGCTCAAAATCATACCATTAGCGGAACGATCAAAGATGATGCGAATGGAGAAAAATTAATCGATGTAGTCGTTCAGGTAGCTGAACAAAAGAACATTGGTACGACTTCAAACGAATATGGTTTTTATTCTTTATCCCTTAAAGAAGGCGACTACACGCTTGTTTACACCTATCTGGGTTATAAAACAATTATTGAAAAAATTTCCCTGAAAGGAAATGTGACTAAAAATATTTCCCTTGAAGAAAAAGGAAATGAGCTGAACGAAGTAGTCGTTAGTGCTTTGGCAAAAAACGATAATATTACTTCCACATCAATGGGTGTAGAGCGTTTGAATATGGCGCAAATAAAGGATATTCCAGTCCTATTCGGAGAGCGCGATATTTTAAAAACACTTCAGTTATTGCCTGGTGTAAAGTCTTCTGGCGATGGAAGCAGTGGTTTTTATGTACGTGGGGGTGCTGCCGACCAGAATCTAATTTTGCTGGACGAAGCAACTGTTTATAACGCTTCACATTTACTGGGCTTCTTTTCTACGTTCAATTCGGATGCACTGAAAGATGTAACACTTTATAAGGGAAATATGCCTGCACAATTTGGTGGAAGACTGGCCAGTGTGATGGATGTGAGAATGAATGATGGTAATAACAAAAATTATGAAGTATCAGGTGGGTTGGGACTGATTGCATCTCGATTGATGGTGCAGGGCCCGATTGTAAAAAACAAAGGTTCTTTCCTGATTTCCGGCCGCAGAACTTACGCCGATATGTTTCTCAAACTCTCCAACAATCCTGACCAGCGAAACAACAAGCTTTATTTTTATGACCTTAATCTGAAAGCGAATTATACACTTGGCGAAAAAGACAGAGTATACCTTTCCGGTTATTTTGGTAAAGATGTCATTGGCGTAGGCAAATTGTTCGGCATCGATTGGGGAAATGCAACGGGAACCCTGCGCTGGAACCACGTTTTCAATTCAAAATTATTCTCGAATACGTCTCTTATTTACAGTAATTACAATTACAACATCGGACTGACGGTAGATAAAAATGATATCAAAATCATTTCTAAAATTGCAGACTGGAACCTGAAACAGGAATTCCAATTTTACCCGAATCCTAAAAACACCGTTAAGTTCGGGTTCAATTCCATTTACCATGATATCGTTCCGGGAGAAATCAGGGCATCTTCAACTTCCGGAGTGAATAATTTCTCTGTCAGCAAAAGATATGGATGGGAAAATGCTGCATTTATCAATAATGATTGGAAAGCTTCGCCACATTTCAGCATGTCTTACGGTTTGCGTTTGAGTGCCTATACTGTGTTAGGCCCTGGTAAATATTATAATTTCAATCCGGCCGGCGAACCAATCGACACCATGAGTTATGACAAAGGTGATTTTGTAAAGACATTTGTGAACCTTGAACCACGTTTGTCTGCTTCCTATATTCTTAATGACGCCAATTCATTCAAAGCTTCTTATGCGCGAAACACCCAGCATATGCACTTGCTGTCCAATACAACTTCTACGAGTCCAACCGACCGTTGGATACCCAACAGTAATATTATCAAACCCGAAATTGCAGACCAGGTTTCGATAGGATATTACCGCAATTTCAAACAGGACAAATACGAATGCAGCTTTGAAACTTATTACAAAGCGATGCAAAACCAGGTTGATTATAAAGACGGGGCAGAAATTAATGTGAACGAACTGGTAGAAAGCCAATTGTTGTTTGGTAAAGGAAGAGCCTACGGAGCCGAATTTTCTGTAAAGAAAAAAGAAGGAAAAGTAACGGGCTGGATCAGTTATACTTTAGCACGAACCGAACGCCAGATAAACGGTATTAATAACAATGAATGGTATGCCGCACGCCAGGACCAGACCCATAATCTTGCTGTAGTGGGAATTTATCACCTTAGCAAAAAATGGACCGTTTCCGGAACTTTTGTTTACAATACCGGCAATGCGGTAACCTTCCCGACGGGAAAATATCCTGATGCAAACGGGCGCGCAATTTTTGTTTATTCTGAAAGAAACGGCTACAGAATGCCCGCCTATCACAGATTGGATCTGGGCGCTACCTGGAAATTGCGTGATAAAAAACATTACACCTCTGAGATTGCATTCAGCGTATACAATGCTTACGGCCGCGAAAATGCCTACATTATCAACTTCCGCGAAGATCCGAACAATCCTAATCTAACGCAGGCTGTACAGTACAGTCTTTTCCGTTTTGTCCCTTCTGTAACCTGGAATTTTAATTTTAAATAAAAAACCGGCACCCGAAATTTTGTGCTTAATTTTGGGATCTGATTATCCGACAATGAAAAGATTTTTTGCCCTGCTTATTTTGCTGACTTTGCCCCTATCAAAACTCTGGGCTCAAGGTTGCTCTGTATGTGCACAAACAGCCAATCAGCTTGGCGAAAAAGGCGCGGATGGATTGAATATCGGCATTCTTTACCTGGCCATGTTACCCATTACCTTCATCAGTATTTTAGGTTTTGTCTGGTGGAAATATAACCGTAGGGTAAAATCCTAAACAGCAGACTTTCTTTTATTTTGTAGTAATAACGCTCTGGTCTGTAGAATAACAGACAGACAAATCAAGGCCATTCCGGCAAAGAAGCCATAATTCAATTCCTTGTCTTCCCGGTAAATGAGAATGGCCAGCAATATACCATAAACAGGTTCCATATTTACAGTAAGTGTAATCGTAAATGCGCTCAGTTTTTTCAGTGCATTCAGTGCCAGCGTCTGTGCCCAAACAGTGCAGCACAAAGCAAGAATAATCAACCAGATCCAATCATTTTTCATCTTCATCAGGCTACCCGGAAAATTATCAAACATGGATAACACATTATCCTGAGCCGGAATAAAAACTGTATCGGGCAGGTAGTAAAACAAAAAAGGCAAAACAGCAGTAATGATGATTAAACCTGTGGTCATTTCATAAAATACCATGGTGCGGCTAGGATATAAATGGGCAATCCTTTTGTTGTAAATCGTGAAAATTGTACTGAGCAATGCAGCAAGAATTCCCAGCAAGATACCAATGCCATAAATCTCCTGAAAATGATAAATCAGGTACATTCCCGCAAGAGCAAGCATTCCTAACGACAACTCTTTAATGTTGTATTTCGTCTTGTTGAGAAGCGGGTCCAATATTGAAGTAAAAATGCTGGAAGTAGACAAGCATACAAGGGCAATAGATGCATTCGAAAATTTGATGGCCGCATAAAATGCTATCCAATGCACCGCCATCAGGCCACCAATCGTAGCGAGCTTGCGAACTCCTTCTGCCGGCACCCGCAACCATTTATTACTTACCACAAGGATGACAAGCATAAATAAGACACGCGCTTCTTTGC
>DLGS01000043.1 GCA_002482815.1 Bacteroidetes bacterium UBA7688 | reverse complement strand
CAGTAGTCAATGCCATAACAGCCAAGACAAAAGCCGTAATGCCCGTGCATATGTGTGGTAGTATGGCTCAGCTTGATGAGTTGAAGGCTATTTGTACAGCGCATAAACTGTTTCTGATTGAAGATGCCTGTCAGGCAATCGGAGGAAAATACAAAGGGCAATATTTAGGAACAATTGGTGATGTTGGTACCTTCTCTTTCGATTTTGTAAAAATAATGACATGTGGCGAAGGCGGAGTGGTGCTTACAAACGATGCTCAGGTTGCAGAAAAATGTGACCAGTATTCTGATCATGGTCACGATCATTATGGTAAAGACCGGGGTGCAGATTTGCATCCGTACCTGGGGTATAATTTCAGAATTTCAGAATTGCACGCTGCTGTTGGTTTGGCACAAATCAGAAAAATGGATCATTTTCTTGAATTGCAAAAAAGAAATCACACTATTATTTACAATTGCCTGAAAGATATTCCTGGAATTAGTTTCCGCAGAATCCCTTATCCGGAAGGCGATACTGGTTCATTTCTTTCCTTCTTTTTACCAAAAGCAGAACAGGCAAAAGATGTAGCCGAAGCATTGGCTCAGGCAGGTATTGCCGGAAATCCATATTGGTACGATAACAATTGGCATTATATCCGCAAGTGGGAGCATCTGATGAATGCTGCATTTATGAATAGAATTCCAGAGGAGCAAAAACAAGCTATTATGCAGCACGCCAACAAAACTTTTGCTGTGTCAGATGAGATAATGAGTTGTTGTATTTCTTCTGCCATTAATCTTGGCTGGACCGAGGAACAAGCTAAAGAGCGAGGAGATAAAATGGCACAAATTATTACAAAACACCTTTAATCGAAATCAAAAACATGAAATTATCAGAAGGATTTTATTCAGTTCTATTGCTAATTGTATATTTTAGTACATTAAGTTGTGAAAAAAAATCTGATGATATAGAGACGATTATAGAAGGGAGAGCAATTGATTTTAGAACTAGTATGCCTATTGCTGGTATAAAGATCCTCATCGGTGCTGGAAATTATCAGGGATCAGCAGGAGGAAGAAAATTAGCGATGGAAACCTATATTGATTCATTTTATACAGATTCTAATGGTGACTATAAGCTTAGCTTTAAGACACAATCGAAGTTTGCTGGCTATGAAATGAGATATGTTTTACCTCAAAATTATTATGATGGAAATTCTTCAAACAGTTATCAGATCAATATTGGCAAAACAAATACGATTAACTTAAGTTTTCAGAAAATGGCTTTTTTAAAATTGTCGCTAAATATAATTGACAATCCAAATCCACCTTTAAATGTTGGAACTTTAGCTTCAAATGCTCAAGTGTTTGCAGATAGTACATTTTTTTTAACAGCCCGATATAATTCAGAAACGCTTCATTTTAGCATTCAAAATAAAGATACACCTTCAATTTACAATGTTTTTGACACGACAATAAGTATTGCAAATGAAGATACTTTTTATCAAACGATAGTTGTTTACCCTTCACTCTTTTCAAAAAGGAAATAGAGTTTAGCCATTTAAATAAATAATTAAATGACCACCGCCGAAATTCTTAAACGCGTACGCCGGATAGAAATTAAAACAAAAGGACTAAGCAATCATATTTTTGCAGGTGAATATCACTCTGCCTACAAAGGACGGGGAATGTCTTTTAGTGAAGTAAGAGAATATACACCAGGCGATGATGTCAAGTCAATCGACTGGAATGTTACTGCACGTTTTTCCCACCCTTTTGTGAAAGTATTTGAGGAAGAAAGAGAATTGACAGTTATGCTGTTGGTAGACATTAGTAACAGTTCTTTATTTGGTACTTCAGAAAGAATAAAGCGTGAACTGATAACGGAATTGTGTGCGGTACTTTCATTTTCGGCAGCTACCAATAACGATAAGGTGGGTATTGTTTTTTTTAGTGATAAGATTGATAAATACATTCCACCTAAAAAAGGTAGAAGTCACATTTTGCGCATCATACGCGAGCTGCTGACTATAGAACCTGCAGCAGGCAGCAGTACTAATGTTGGTGTGGCACTTGAGTTTTTAAATTCGGTTTTAAAGAAGAAAACCATTTCTTTTTTAATGAGTGATTTTGTCAGTACGGCTTTTGAAAAGCCACTAATGCTTGCTGCCAGAAAACACGATCTTGTTGGCATTCATGTCTTTGATAAAACGGATAAAGATCTTCCTGACGTTGGATTGCTGCAGGTGCAGGATGCCGAAACGGGAAAGGATTCGTGGATTGATACTTCAGATAAAAATCTGCGTTTGCTTTATGCCAAAAATTTTGATCAGCATAAAAAGTATTGCGCGCAGGCTTTTAATAAAAGCGGAGCCTCTTTATTGGCCATTCGTACCGATCAGGATTATGTCAAATCATTGCAGGGATATTTTAAAGGAAGATAATACACTATGAACAGAAAAATTTTTATCACCCTTTTTAGTTTAGTATTTAGTTGTTTTTGCATAGATAACACCATCGCACAAACAACTTTAAGTGTAAAAACAGACGCACAACAGATTATAGTCGGCGACCAACTAAGATACTTTATAACTGCTACGGTTGATACAACCAAAGCACAGTTGAGATGGGTAAATTTGCCGGATACCTTTAATACATTAGAACTGGTGGATAAGGGTAAAATTGATACTTCGCGAAATGGTTCAATTATTACTTTAAAACAAAAATTACTTATTACCGGTTTCGATTCCGGCAGTTTCCTTATTCCAAGATTTTCCTTTTTGTCTGTCAGCAAAACCGGAACAGTAGATTCCCTGTTTACGGACTCTTTCAGATTGCTTGTAAATACAGTTCCGGTTGACACGACTAAACCTTTTAAAGCAATTAAAGGTGTGGCTGAAGTAGAAACATCCTGGATGGATAACCTTCCATTAATTATTGCTTTACTGATTGGTATTGCATTGATTGTCTGGATTGCCCTTTATTTTGCAAAAAATAAAAAACTCAAACAACAAAAACGTGAAGTAGCCCGTGAGGAAACATTCCATGAACGTACATTGCGATTGTTGAATGAACTGGATGCAAAACAATTGTGGCAGCAGGACAAGCCAAAAGATTACTACACAGAACTGAGCGAAATTGTCCGCCAGTATATTGAAATCCGGTTTCAGACCAATGCAATGGAGTTGACAACAGACGAATTGCTGAGGAAGGCCAAAAAACATCGGGAAATGGCTGCATTCAGTAAATCGTTACGACCATTGCTTGAAGCGGCTGATCTGGCTAAATTTGCAAAAGCAAACCCATTGCCGGAAGAGCATATTGAAGCCCTGGAACTTGCCAGAAATTTTGTGCAGGTTTCGAAACCTAAAGAACAACCTGTTATCCATAATACAACCCCAGTACAAACCCGGAAAAAATGATAAAAGCATTATTGGATGGGCAACACATCACCTTTGCACAGCCCTGGTATTTCTTATTTTTATTAGTACTCCCAATCATTTTAATTTGGGAATGGAAAAACAAAACACCTCAGCAACCTAATTTCAGGCTCACCAGTCTGGCTGGATTAGGTGCCGTAAAACCAGGTTGGCGCGTACGCCTTCGTCCGGCGCTGAAAATCCTGCGTAGCATCGCTTTTATGTCGCTTGTGGTTGCTCTTGCACGACCTCAAAGCAGTAATGTTACTGAGTCGGTGGATAGTGACGGAATAGATATTGTCTTGTCAGTGGATGTTTCAGGAAGTATGCTGGCCGAAGATTTAAAGCCAAACAGGATTGAAGCGGCTAAGCAGGTGGCGCTCGATTTTGTGAATAAAAGAGAAAATGACCGGATTGGTTTGGTTATTTTTTCAGGAGAAAGTTTTACCCAATGTCCGATTACAATCGACCATAACATTGTCAATCAACAATTGGAGGCAATCGAAAGTGGTATGTTGCAGGATGGAACCGCCATCGGGATGGGCCTCGCCACTGCCGTTGACCGGTTGAGAAATTCGAAAGCTAAAAGCAAAATAATCATTTTGCTGACAGACGGTGTCAATAATACAGGTTTGATTGACCCGAGCACGGCTCTCGAAATAGCTAAGGCTTATAAAATACGGGTGTATTGTATAGGTGTGGGTACACGGGGCGAAGCACCCTATCCGATGCAGACTCCGGGCGGAATTGTTAAGCAGATGGTTCCTGTTGAAATTGATGAACCACTTTTGAAAACTATTTCAGGTCAAACTGGTGGAAAGTATTTTCGTGCAACGAGCAACAGTTCGCTAAGTTCTGTTTATAAGGAAATTGATCAGTTGGAGAAATCGAAGGTTGAAGTAAGCTCATTCAAGCATTTTACAGACTTATTTCTGCCATTTGCCATACTGGCTTTAATCTGTTTTTCACTTGAAATGCTGCTTCGATATACGGTTTTGAAGTCAATCACCTGATTTTTCGACTATTTTTTAATTTTCTTTGAATCAATTTTTGATATTGTCAATAATTCCCTTACTTTTGCAATCCCAATTTTAAAATTAATACTGCTCTTTTGAAAAGGGCTACAATACAAAGCTTATGAAACGTACATACCAACCCAGTCGTCGCAGTCGTAAATCAGTACATGGTTTCCGCAAACGTATGGAATCTGCTAATGGTCGTAGAGTATTAGCCTCACGCCGTGCAAAAGGTCGCAAAAGATTGACTGTATCTGACAAGAAATTGTTGAAATAATCACTTTTTAACTCCTGCTGCTATCCGCTATACTTTTACAGTACACGAGCGGCTAAAACGCGAGCAACATATTAAAACGCTTTTCCAGACCGGGAAAGCGTTTTCTTCATTTCCGCTCAAATGTATTTGGCTGCAAATGCCGCGCGCCAACGAATTGTCGCCTGTGCGTATTGCTGTGTCGGTACCAAAGAAAAGAACGCCGCATGCAGTTGACAGAAACCGCATTAAGCGCCTTATCCGCGAAGCATGGAGGCTGAATAAGCATTTGTTATACCAGGACGTTGCCGATGACCGGCATTTGCACCTTTTCTTTATTTTTACCGGTAATCCTGATCCTGATTTTCCGCTTATCGAATCTGCTTTACATAAGCTAATTGAGCAATTAGGTAAACAACTAACACCTGTTGCCGATGCGTAAAATTTTCTCCATCCTGTTTCTGGGTATTATTCGTTTTTACCAAAATGCGATTTCACCATTTATTGGTGCAAACTGTCGGTATACGCCTACCTGCAGTGCTTATGGCACAGAAGCTATCAAGAAATACGGACCGTTCAAAGGCGGATGGATGGCTTTGAAACGTATTCTTTCCTGCCACCCCTGGGGCAAAAGTGGTTATGACCCGGTGCCTTAAATTTCACTAATTGTCTACCTTTGCCTAATGCCGCTTTACAAAGAATGGAATCCCGACCTGCACAGTCTTGCTGCTATCTGGCATATCACAGAGCCGGAATCCTTTTTTGCCGATCAGCTTCCGGTAAATGGGGAGCATATTGTACATCCCAAAAGGCGTATTGAGCATCTGGCAGGTCGTTTCTTACTGCAATTTTTAAACAAAGATTTCCCCCTGCATGCCATTTCGCCCGACGAACATGATAAACCTCAGGTGCCGGATTTTCATTTTTCTATTTCCCATTCGTATCCTTATGTAGCCTGTATTATCAGTACAAAATCGTCTGTTGGGATTGATATTCAATGCTGGCATAAGAATATTCTGGCTTTGCAACACAAATTTCTGGCGCCGGCTGAGCAACAATTTTGTGGTAATGATGCTCAGAAAATAACCCTTGCCTGGAGCTGTAAAGAAGCAGCTTACAAATTTCAGGGCAGGCGTGGTGTTGATTTTATCGAGCATTTACCTATCCATAGCTGGCAACAAAATGATAGCCTATTTGAAATTAAGATTAATTTGCAATTGTCAGAGCCGAATTTGCTTTTAAATACAAATGCCTTCATTTTTCCTGATTTTGCATTAGCATTTGCGCTGTGATTCACATTTAATTTGAAATTATGTTTTACTTTTCCACAAAAAAGTAAAATTTTTTTAGGTAAAAGCGAAAAATATTTTAGTTTTGCAAAAAATAATATATTATGTCGCATTTACGCCAAATTGCTTTGGAGCAAGTTATCAAAGGTGACGATGATAAGAAAATCGGTCACTATAATGGCAAACGTATCACTGCCATTTTCAACAGCAACGTATTTACAGAGCGCATCATGCGCGAATTCCTGAGCGATGAGGCTTACAAAAGCCTGATGAACTCACGCAAAAACGGAACTCGCGTAGAGCGTCGCGTAGCCGACCAGGTGGCCAGCGGTATGAAAGCCTGGGCAGAAGACCGTGGTGTAACCCATTACACACACTGGTTTCAGCCATTGACCGGCACTACTGCAGAAAAACACGATTCCTTCTTCACCATCAAAAGTGACGGAACGGCTATTGAACTTTTTGACGGCGACACTTTAATACAACAGGAACCAGATGCATCGAGCTTCCCGAACGGTGGTATCCGTGCTACTTTTGAGGCACGTGGGTATACTGCCTGGGACCCATCTTCTCCGGCTTTCATTATGGAATCTGGTTATGGTAAAACACTTTGTATTCCTACTATCTTCATTGCTTACAATGGCGAATCACTGGACTATAAAGCGCCATTGATCAAATCGGTTGCTGCATTGGATAAAGCAGCTGTTGATGTGTGTCATTATTTTGATAAAAACGTACAAAAGGTAAATGTTACGCTGGGTTGGGAACAGGAATATTTCCTGGTGGACGAAGCCATAGCCAATGCACGCCCTGATCTTGTAATGTGTGGCCGTACATTAGTGGGACATGCTCCTGCAAAAGGACAACAACTGGAAGACCATTATTTTGGTTCCATCCCTGACCGTGTTTTTGCTTTTATGCAGGATTATGAGCAGGAAGCGTATAAACTTGGTATTCCTTTGCGCACGCGTCATAATGAAGTAGCACCAAGCCAGTTTGAGTGTGCACCGATTTTTGAAGAAGTGAACATTGCTGTTGACCACAACACCTTGTTGATGGACATTATGGCTAAAGTTGCCAAACGTCATAAACTGAAAGTATTGCTGCACGAAAAACCATTCGCCGGTGTGAA
>DLGS01000120.1:702-2648 GCA_002482815.1 Bacteroidetes bacterium UBA7688 | reverse complement strand
GTGAAGCTTACCGCCCCCAATGGCAAAACATTCAATGACACCTTCTACCTGACCATCCCCATTTTTGATTATTCATTTTCCCCGAAAAGAGATATATTTTTATATCCTACTCATACTTATTTAACTCCGTTTACTTACATCCATGCCGGTGTAATCAGAGATATTCTTACACTTTCCTTTACAAATCTACCAGCCGGAGTTACTGCTACTTTCAGCGAAAATAATAGAATTGCACCCTTCTACACCAATATCACTTATGTTGCTACTGCCGCACTAAAAGGTACTTTTCCTGTTGAATTACATTTAAATACACCATCCGGTCAAAATGATGTACATAAGATGAATATCATTATAACAGATAGTTGCTATACTCCTTTTATAGGCAATTATTATAACAGCACAAGAACAATAAATGGCATTACTGATTCCGTTGCTGCCATTATATCAAAAGATGAATTTTCTCCTACCGCAAATGAATTAAGGGTAAGCTTCAATGAAACCGGCGGTCCAAATGTTACGATCAATCTTAATTGCAATAACAACACTATTTACAGTATGCCGGATTATGAAAATTATGATGGATTGACAGTATACACAGGGACATTTAGTATAAGTCCGTTTTGGATAAAAATTCAGAAAAGGTTTACAGATCCAACCGGGAAAGTGACCATCTCAGATTATGAATTGAAAAAATAAAGGAAATGCCCTTGCAATCGCAGGGCATTTTTTATAATTCAGAAAATCCGGAGCAAACGTTTTAATAAAGTTTTTCAAACAGAATCTTTCCATGCGATTTCTTCGACCTATTTCTGCTTTCCTGATTTTTATTTGCCTGCCTAAACTTGTTTTTGCCGACCAACTTGACGGGCTTTCAGGTATGGGGGAACTATTCTTCGGTTTAGGTGTCGTTTTTATAGGCACCATCTGTGGTTTTT
This sequence comes from Bacteroidetes bacterium UBA7688, assembly GCA_002482815.1. Taxonomy (GTDB): domain Bacteria; phylum Bacteroidota; class Bacteroidia; order Chitinophagales; family Chitinophagaceae; genus Rurimicrobium. The sequence goes on along the minus strand of DLGS01000120.1, from coordinate 1,713 downwards.
ATTATGCCTGGAAATATGAATCAAAGACTGCATTTTATATATCGCTTTCCCTATTGGTTATACTGATGTTTTTATTGATGGCTTAAAAGAGATTTTATCTTTGGCAAACTAATATGGCCACTTCTTTTGTCTCAAAAAAATACCCCCGCTATCGCAGGGGCATTTTTCAATTCTTATTTTTCAATTATCCATTAAAACCTATTTCGCTTTCAGTGCTTCGCGGATTTTTGCTTCCACTTCGGCAGCTACTTCAGGGTTGTCGTTCAGGAATGATTTTACTGCATCACGGCCTTGTCCGATTTTGGTGTCGCCATAGCTGAACCAAGAACCGCTTTTGTTGAGGATAGAAAGCTCCACACCCATATCGATGATTTCGCCCACTTTGCTGATGCCTTCACCAAATACAAGATCGAACTCTACCTGGCGGAACGGAGGAGAAACTTTGTTTTTCACCACTTTCACACGGGTACGGTTACCTGTCGCTACGTCGCCGTCTTTGATCTGGCTCACACGGCGGATATCCAAACGTACGGATGCGTAGAATTTCAGGGCATTACCACCGGTAGTTGTTTCAGGGTTACCGAACATCACACCGATTTTTTCACGCAACTGGTTGATGAAAATACAGCAACATCCGGTACGGGAAATCGTAGCTGTCAGCTTACGAAGTGCCTGGCTCATCAATCGGGCATGCAATCCCATTTTGCTGTCCCCCATTTCACCTTCAAGCTCGCTCTTAGGCACCAATGCTGCCACAGAGTCAATCACCACCACATCTACCGCGCCTGAAGAAATCAGACGGTCAGCGATTTCAAGTGCCTGCTCACCATAGTCAGGCTGAGAGATAATCAGGTTGTCCACGTCGACACCCAGTTTGCGGGCATATCCTGTGTCGAAGGCATGTTCCGCATCGATAATCGCGCACATGCCGCCTTTTTTCTGTGCCTCGGCTATCACATGGGTGGCTACCGTAGTCTTACCGGAAGATTCAGGACCATATATTTCAATTAC
>DLGS01000120.1:0-659 GCA_002482815.1 Bacteroidetes bacterium UBA7688 | reverse complement strand
TTTACCCGAAGATTCCGGGCCATAAATTTCAATTACCCTTCCGCGAGGCAAACCACCCACGCCCAATGCCACATCCAAACCAAGAGAACCTGTACTGATCACATCAATCGTTTCGTTTTGCTTGTCGCCAAGCAGCATTACCGAACCTTTACCGAAATCTTTTTCAATTTTGTCCAGCGCTAATTTTAATACTTTTTGTTTGTCGTCTGCTACTGCTGCTGCCATTTTTTATCTATTTAAATTTTTATTGTTTACGTATTTTTCTATCTCCAAAATTAGGGATTTGAGGTATCATTTTCATGGAAATTTTTGATTGTTTTAGTATCAATTTCCGACCATAAATAGCTTAAAATAATAAGTGAAAAATAAATTATTCGTAGCGTCCGGAAGGTCTATTTGTAGATGGCAATTTCAAGTGTTCCATCTGCTTTTTTCATCGCCCGGTACATGCCGGAGCTGTTAAACGGCATCTCAATATTCCCTTGTTTGTCGATGGCTACCAGTCCGCCTTCGCCACCAATCGCCACCAGTTTCTCCATCACCACTTTTTGGCAGGCTTCATTCAGGCTAAGCCCTTTGTATTCCATCAGGCAGGCAATATCATAGGCCACGACACTGCGGATAAACAGTTCGCCATGGCCAGTGCAACTGATAGCACA
>DLGS01000305.1 GCA_002482815.1 Bacteroidetes bacterium UBA7688 | reverse complement strand
ATGGAAGGCGAATATTGGGTACGTATAATGGATGTTTATGGCTGTGATGCTTACTCAGATACGATTACTTTAGGGCCTGTTATAAAAGATACAGTTGTGGCGACCCAAGGCATCAAACTTTATCCTAATCCAACATTGAATAAAATAAGCATCAAATCGGACAAAACCGTTAATCTGAAAGTAACGGATATGACCGGAAAAACATTGATGATTAAAGAAAATGCTACCGAAATTGAACTGGGCAATTTACCTGACGGACTTTATCTGTTTTATATCCTTGACGCAGACAATAAAAAATTATTGATTGAAAAAGTACTCAAAAGAAGCGCCCCTTAAAATCAATCCGGCATTCTTTTAAAATTGGGGCTGTTTCTTTCTTAAAAGGAACAGCCCTTTTACATTAAGTCTATTAAATCTTTAACTGATAAAAATTAATAACAATGTCCCGTAACACCGCATTGGCAGGCAGACTTCGAGAAGTACTGCTGAATGGCCGCTGGATTGCCAATACCAACTATAAGGAACAAATTTTGGGTGTAAATCGTATACAGGCCACACAGAAAGTTGGCAACTTAAACACGATTGCATTGCTTATCTATCATATCAATTACTACCTGGAGGGCTTGAATAATGTTTTCAAAACAGGCAAACTTGAAATAAGTGACCAATATAGTTTTGATCTTCCGGCAATTCAATCCGACGTGGACTGGGAAGAATTAGTAGGTACATTTTTGAGTAATGCAGAAGAATTTTGCGGATTTGTAGAAAATATGCCTGAAGCTCAGTTAAACGAAGTATTTGTGGATGAAAAATATGGTACTTATCAACGTAATATAGAAGCCGTGATTGAACACAGTTATTACCATCTGGGCCAGATTTCGTTAATCAAAAAACTAATAACTGTTTAAAAATCCGGCTGATGATTTTCTACATTAAAGCCATTGAGTTTTACCACAAGTAATATCTGCACCTTACGAAATTGCAATAATTTAATGGTGTTTTATCAAAGCTTTCTCATTTTTTCAATATAAATTGGTTTACTTTCGCGCTTCGTTCAGCTGCTTTGGCAGCAAAAAATAATCTATATGAAGAGAATAAATGAATCCAAAAAGATTTTTGGATTGACGCAGGAAGCTGACCTGGCACAATTGAAAACACTATACCGTGGGCTTATTAAAGAATGGCATCCTGATAAAATTCAGGATGATGAAGAGAAAAAAGCACAGGCTGAATTGAAAAGTAAAGAAATTATTTCTGCCTATCACTTTTTAGTAAGCATTTCTCCTGAAACACATAAAGCGAACGAAGAAGAGTATAATCGTATTACCTCTACCCTCATCATTGACGATTTTGAATATAAGGGTACCACTTTGAAAATCGTTTTTCAAGACAAAACCACTTATGAATATTTTGGTGTTCCAAAGAATATTTATACCAAATTCCTGAATTCTGACATTCGTTCCCGCTTTGCCAGAAGACATATTTTTAATGCTTTCAGATACCGCAACAGTGGTAAAATGGTGGAAGCTTAATCGCTTTTAATGCAATTATCAGAGCCTTAAACTGTAGTCGAAAGATCAGTTTAAGGCTTTCTTTTTAAGTAAACAGATTACGATGGATCATAAAAAATTAAACACCGATATAGAAAAATATGGATGGACCATTATAGCACTTGATGCTACTGATTATCTACCCTCTTTTGCTTACACAATCGGTCTCTGGAAAAACTATCAGCATCCGGAAATCATTGTTTTCGGATTACCGGTGGGAATGTTACATACCGTTTTGAATGAAGCTGGCGCAATAATAAAATCCGGTAATAAACTGGAACAGGAGAAATTATACAATGATTTCTTTGAGAATGGGAATACCTGTTTCATTCCCGTTGATGAACGAAATTTCAGGGATTATATCAATTATGCAACAGAACTAAACGGAGCATCAGCTTTTCCGGCTTTTGAAATGATTTGGACGGACAAAAATTTGAAATTTCCCTGGGAAGAGAATTTTGATGCAGAACTGAAATTCAGACAACCCCTACTCGACCGCAATGCTGATTTTAAATTTTTTGAAGAAAAAAACCTTGCTGTATTTACTACCAAGCAATTCACCGAAGGCAAACCCATATTAAAGGTGGTTCACGATGCTGATGGTGAATGGCAGTTTTTGACAGGTGATGAAATAAGCATGGATGATGCTGCGATGGTCAGTTTGGAGCAATTGGTATTAAAGGATTTTTCACTCAATGATTTGTTTGACCTTGACTATGGCCAGGAAGCAGAAAGGAAAAGTATCGATAATAAATGGGAGCGCAGACTAAGTCTTTAAGCTTATTTAAATCTCAGGTTTAATGAAATAATATTGCTGGTCATCCCTACATTTTTGGTGTAATGACCATATCTTATTTCCAGCATTTGAACATGCGCATTCCCCAATATTCCTTTTTCAGGAGACAACCGAATACCCATTCCGTAAAAGTGACTGACAAATGTGCCCAGATCATAGTTGCTGGTATAATAAGCATCAGTTGTGGTATGCTGCATATAGCCTGCAAAATAATCTGCACCCTTTTGGGTATTGTACCGGTAAAATGGACTTAAGGAAACGAAAGGTGTCATTTTTACGGGAATTTCGATACTGGCGGTATGCGCATTCAGGTTCCAGCTATCTGTATAATACCTGTAATAGGCACGAATAATCAGACGATCACCTAGAAAGTAATTTGCCCGTAAACCAAGCGGAAGCTTGAGACGATTGTCGGGTAATTTCTCCTGATGCACAAGGCCATCATTGGTATACACCCGATGAAAAGGAAGACTTAAATAGCCTGATTGACTGACAATATCCGAAAGCAGCATCAACTGAAGTCGTTGATTGATGATTTGTGAATAGGATAAAGACAAATCAAAAGTATTTCGCCCGACGGTAGAATAATCATCTCCTTGTTGACTTCCGGTTCTTAGTTCAGTAGGAATAACTAAAGATACCTGATCAAAAAATGCATGAAAGCTAGCCGAAAACTCGCCGCTTCGCTTTTTGGTTTTTGCAGCAAAATTGACATTCCCGTTATAAGACATATAATCAAACTCACGGGAGATGGCCAGCCCTCCCCCGATAGTTGTTCCTTTCTTCATGCTTTCCACTGTCCAGTTAATGGACGGGTAAAGCCTCGTATCGCCGGAAGACGCAGATGAATTGGCTTTCAAATCCACCAGGTCTGACGATGCTGAAGAGTAATGATCAACACCCACATCAAGGGTCAAACTATGTTTGCGCAATTGCCGGTCATATCCTACCATTTTAATATCAATCGTATTGGCGATATCAGTCAGTTTTTCAGTTCCTTTACCGCCTGTCACAGCAGAATTTATTCCTTCCTGATGATAATAGCTACTGACAAAATTTGCTTCTTCAAAAGAGATTTTATGTTTCTTATATTGGCTGGAATCTGCATTATTTTGCGCAAATCCTTTAAACAAACTGAAGAATATTATAATGATGCTGAGTGATATTTTTTTCATTTTCTTTCTTTTCGGGAAACACTTAATTTCATTTATCTTTTAGTTGCAACCGCAACCACCACCGGTTTTCCCGCCATTGGCACCTGATGCGCCTTCACGGTAAGTTTGAAAACTGTTTTCTGTGCGCTCTATTTTACGATTGCCCAGAACCATTTCACTATCATTGAGCCTGCTTTTCTGATATTCCTTAACCGTGCTGCAGGATTGGGTGCACATTAGAATAAGAAATGCGATTGTGGCGATATAATATTTAACCGGTTTGTTCATATAAGATTGATATTTTCTGAAGAGAAAATTTTATTGTTTTCGTCTATAATAATGCACTCAATTCCTTTCATTTGATTGATAAGATATAAGCCTGCTTCAACGCCCATTATCATAAGCGGAGTTGCCATTGCATCGGCTAATTCTGCATTAAGGCAAATTACTGTTACGCTTTTAATACCCTTTACCGGCAAACCTGTCCGGGGATTGATGGTATGGGAATATTTTTCCCCGTTAATGATAATATACTTTTCGTAATTACCGGATGTGGCAATGGCCATATTACTGATGTTCAATGTAGAAAATGGCTTGGTGGCTTTATCAGGATGCGCAATCCCCACTGTCCAGGGCTGACCATCAGGTTGCACTCCCCAGGTTGTCAAATCACCTGAGGCATTCACAATACCATTCTCTACTCCCAGGCTCATCAGCAATTGTTTTGCTTTTTCGGCTGCGTACCCTTTACCAATTCCTCCAAACCCTATTCGCATTCCTTTTTCTTTCAGGAATATTGTGTTGTTACCTTCATCAACAATAATGTTATTATAATTGATTAAACGCACCATTTCTTTTGCTGTTACCACATCGGGTAATGCTGTCATTGTCTGATCAAAATTCCAAAGACTTTTATCGATAGAACCATAACTGATATCAAAAGCGCCTTGCGTCAATCTGGAAATACGCAAAGACCTTTGAACCAAATCAATGACTTCTTTATCAACAGCAACGGGTTTCAGGCCGGCATTATCGTTAATAAAGTTGGTAGTACTATCCGGTTTGAAAGTGCTGAATAGCTGCTCAATCCTGCTTATTTCTGCTACAGCTTTTGCAATACAATCCGTTGCCCAAAGGGCATCATCAGAAACAACCGTTATTTCAAAACGATTGCCCATCAATTTCATTGCTTGCCTGTGCAATGCGGGAAGATTATTTTGCGGCTCCAATCAGTTGCTTGATTTCTGAAGTAAATAATGCAGCGCCTTGTTTTTGAAACCCCTCCCAAACCTTGATGACATTTCCATTTTCATCGAGAAGCAAGGTACATGGAAAAGCCCCGGATTTATTATACCGTTCTGCCAGGTCATCGTTTGCTTTTTGTTGGGATTTGCTCAACTGATTCCTTTTCAAACGCGGAAAGTCTGCGTTAATTAAAACCAGATTTCGCTCACTGAAACCGATAAAATCCTTCGAAAGGAATATTTCCTTTTTCATTCGCATACAAGGTGCGCACCAATCGCTGCCGGAAAAATTCAGCAAAATGTACTTATGTTCATTTTGTGCTTTTTTTTGGGCTTGCAGAAAATCAATCTGCCATTCCGAATCAGCAGTAAATGAACAAAGCAGAATAAATACAGAAGCGAGGAATGATTTCATAATTAAGAATTTTTTTTACCTAAAATCCTGAGTGTAAAATTATTCCTTCACATTTGGATGAAATATGATTATTGTCAGTTTTTTGTTTAATAACAGTCTGATTGCATTTCAAAAATCCTACCATAATCTTAAACTATCATACAATGCAATAATTATAAACCATTATTTCAAGGATGAATCTACCTTTGAAAAATCCGGATTATTATTTTATTCCGGCCAACCTACAACTTTATGAAGAGCCAAAATTATCAGAACCACAAGCGCTATTATACACCGCATCACTTTATATTCCTTCCTCTCCTGGGTGTTTTAGGATGCGTTGCTGCCTATAAAAGTTTTAATGATGAAAGCCACCAGTTAGAATGGATTTTGTTCGGCACTTCAATATTCTGCATTCTTTATCTCACCTTGATGTTAAGACAGCATTATGCATTGGGAAACCAAAACAGAATCGTGAGGCTGGAGTTTCGACTGCGCTATTTAGAATTGATGGGAAAGTCTTCGAAGGAAGTTGAGCAACAACTTTCGTTTGGTCAGATAGCAGCACTGCGTTTCGCTCCTGATGAAGAATTTGCAGGATTATTGCAAAAAACCTTACAGGAAAAACTAAGTGCTGATGCTATAAAACGAAGCATCAAAAACTGGGAAGCGGATGATATGCGCTTGTAAATATGCCGCTATTCAAAAACGATTTTCTTATCTCTTTTTTGCACAATAGAACCCACTTTAGCGAAGTATTGATTTTGCAGTTTAAGAAAAGAATCCATCTCATTTTCTTTATCTGCCGAAACACTAAACAAGAGACCGCCTGATGTTTGCGGATCGCAATAGGTAATAAAATCCAATCCGGTCATACCTTCAATGTCTGCCAGCTGTGCATTATAATTTCTTGTCGTGTTATCAGGGAAAATAAACTGAGCGGCAAATATTTTGGCTGACTCCATTACGGGTAAATGTTCCTTTTTGATAACTGCGGAGTAATTTGTTCCGCTTAGCATTTCCAATAGATGCCCGTTGAAACCAAAACCTGTAATATCCGTCATTGCAGTGACATAGGGAAGCGCTGAAAGTTGGGCTCCAATAGAATTCAGGCCGGTTGTCTGTGTTATGAGCTCGGCATATTGTTCATCATTCAGCAAGCCTCTCTTAAGCGCAGTAGCCATCACACCAATACCAAGTGGTTTGGTAAGGTATAAAATATCATTTTCCTGTGGCGTATTATTATGTTTGATATTTTCTTTTTGCACCATACCGGTCACAGCAAGACCGAATAATGGTTCCGGCGTATCGACACTATGACCGCCAGCCAATGGAATACCAGCCAGTCGGCAAATTTCCTGAGCTCCTTTTATCACTTGTTGCGCAATTTCGGCAGGCAACTTTTCTACAGGCCAACCCAAAATAGCAATAGCCATCAAAGGTTTTCCTCCCATGGCATACACATCACTAATGGCGTTACATGCAGCTATCCTGCCAAAATCAAATGCATCATCCACAATAGGCATAAAAAAGTCTGTAGTGCTGATGATGCAATTCCCGTTTTCTATTTCATACACTGCTGCATCATCTTTTGATTCATTCCCCACCAGCAGATTTTTGAAAATATTTTCCTGTTTGCAACCATTCAATATTTCATCCAGTACAGCAGGAGCAATTTTACAGCCACAACCTGAAGCCTTACTGAACTGTGTTAATTTTATTTCCACGATTATCTTTTATTTAAAGAGTCAATAATTTGTTTCACTTTCAAAGCATTTATGGCAGCATCAATCGTATCCGACGTCAGGCTTATCATGGGCTGTTTTTTATTTTCATACAAATTAGCGTAAGCCTTATCGTAATACTGCAAGGTTCTTCCGGCCACATCAGCCAGTCTTCCTTCATCCAGGTATTGAATGCAAAGCCTGGCATTATCTCCACCCAGTTTTTCGGAAATTTTCAGTACACATTCTTTTAAGGCAGTAATGTCTGTTGTGGTATAATCTTCCACCAGTTTCTGTACCCTGAGTTCTACCGGAATATCCAATTTAATAATCGTAGCCTGCTTCATTTGCAACCAAAGTGTATAAGGCAATTTATTAAATCCGATGCTATGCGATTCGTCTTCCAGCACTATCAGATTATCTGTATCAAGCGAAGTGAATGCCTGAAAAAGGTGATGTTCAAAATTTTGTTGTGTTTCCTGGCTTTGTTCATTAATAGCTCCGAAGGCGGAACCTTTATGATGTGCGATGGCCTCAAGGTCTACAGATTGAATACCAAGAGCGGCAAGGTGTTTCAGGATTTCTGTTTTGCCGGAACCCGTGCTTCCTCCCAGTAAAACCAGCTTTAACTCCTTTTCAAAAAATGATAAAACATGATTGCGGAAAGCTTTGTAACCACCGTTTAATATCTGTGCATCTAATCCCGATGTATTCATCAGCCAGGCAAAACTATTACTGCGCATACCACCACGAAAACAATACACAAAAACTTTTCTTCCTTGTGCCAAAGCTTTTACCTGATTAACAAAAGGAACCATTTTGGGAGAAACAATTTCCAATCCACGCGTTACAGCCGTTTCTTTTCCCTGCAGTTTGTACATCGTGCCAATCTCGGCACGCTCGCTATCATTAAATAATGGAACATTAAAAGCCCCTGGCAAATGGCCTTTCAGAAATTCAACCGGTGCCCGCACATCAATAATAATGCCTTCTTTACTTTGGTTCAAAAATTCTTCAACCGGCAATCCTTTTGCTTGCATAGACACAAAGTAATCAATTATAAAAGAGAAATCCCGGAAGCTTTTTTTAATCATACACCTTCACCACATTCTTCAGCTCATTGAGCTTCATCAGGGCTTCGACAGGCGTTAGTGTATTGATATCTGTTTCGGTGAGGATACGTTGGATGGAACGCAAATCATCAGATAGACCATCAAAGATATTGAGTTGAAAATGTTGGGCCGGTTTCAGCTTTTTCATTTTCTCCGTTGTTTCTTTTACACCGCCGTGTTTTTCTTCCAGCTGAGCCAGAATTTCATCGGCCCGTTCGATTAAAGTTGGCGGCATTCCGGCCATTCGCGCTACCTGAATACCAAAACTATGGCGGCTGCCACCTTTGGCCATTTTACGCAGGAAGATGACCTGATTGTTGGTTTCTTTGTGGGTGATATGATAATTCTTCACTCCACTCAGTTGGTTTTCCAATTCGTTGAGCTCGTGATAATGGGTGGCAAAAAGCGTCTTGGGCTTTTCTTTGCGCTGAAATAAATGTTCAACAATAGACCAGGCTATCGATATTCCATCGTAAGTGCTGGTACCACGGCCGATTTCATCCAGCAGCACTAAACTTCTTTCCGAAATATTGTTGACAATACTCGCTGTTTCATTCATCTCTACCATGAAGGTACTCTCTCCTCCACTCAGGTTATCTGAGGCGCCCACGCGGGTAAAAATCTTATCTGTTAATCCAATCGTTGCCGAAGCGGCAGGCACAAAACTA
>DLGS01000293.1 GCA_002482815.1 Bacteroidetes bacterium UBA7688 | reverse complement strand
AAGGTTTCAGGTTTGAATCCTGACAGGGTCACAAATAAAAAAAGCGCATCAACTGATGCGCTTTTTTTATTTGGTATATCTTATGTATTTAATTCAATAGTTTTCGGGAATATAAAAAAAGCACTGCTCTTTAAGAACAGTGCTTCCTTATCAAAACCTAAACTATAAAAACAAAATTATCTTTGAACAACATCACCTTTTACGCTGTTCAATATTGTGCCTAAACGTCCGATAATAGCATCAGGAACACCGTTTTTCTTTGCTCCTTTTACGATATCACCTACGAAAATATCAAAATCAGCCGCAGTTGATTTTTGAGCCATTCTTGGATTTTTTGCAGGATCATGAGCGTCTTTCATGTTTTTTCCTGTATAAGTGTAATTTTTGGCACCTGTAGCTGTTGCCACAAATGTTGTGAAATTATCGCTTAATGCAGCAAAACCTGTTGTATTGCCCGCAGTTACTTCGCCTAGCAATGTAGGGAAATAAGGTGCCATAGCAGGGTCTGCTGCTATAACAAAAATTGAACTGTCTACCACACCCCGGATAGCCAAACGCCCTTTTTCAACCATTTTTGATGTGTTGGAAGGATCCGTAACCAAAGTTGTACCACCTAAAGTGTCATACAATGTCATAGTCATCGGAGTTACAACAGGATCGTCCTTCTTGCAGGAGGAAACCAATGATGCGGTGGCAATTGCTGCCAAAGCGACGAATTTCAGATTTGTTTTTTTCATTTTATTGAATTTTAATTGTTAGTAAATTATTTAGAGCAGGTATATTTGAATTTTGTGGGCAAGAGACATTAAAATCCCTTTGTTGTTCACAACCGGACATTTTGCATTTTTTGCAGCATCTTCGGCAGTTACCACATACAATTGAGCATCTAATTGTTTAGTGTTCATTAAAGCATCGTAAACTGTTTTTCCTTTCACTTTGTTCAGATCGTGAGAAAAAACAATATTGTGAAACTCATAACTATACATTGCATTACCTACACCATCAATACTTTTAATATAATTGCAAACCTCATTAGCGGTCGCAGAATCTAAAGCGTGGTCGAAGTCAATACGGGATAACTGAATACCATAATGCGGTTTATTTTTAGGATTGGTAACCTGAGCAATATGAAATACAAGGATTCCAAACAGCAGTATTACTAGTCCGGAAAGGACCATTACGAGGCGTAAAAGTTTTTTTCGGTTCATAACTAATGGTTTTATGACAATTCCATTACAAATACGAAACGATAATCTCCTTGGTTTTAAAAATCTAAAAAAATATTTCTATCCAATTAACAAGCCATTCCAATAAAGGATTGCGAAAGGTTTATTTATCTTCGCGGCTCAAAAACATAATCGAAATGCTGCAATTACCACATCAAACAGGATATTATAAAGGAAAAGTCAGGGATGTTTATACTATTGGCACCAAACATCTTGCTATGATAGTCAGTGACAGAATTTCAGCTTTTGATGTGGTATTGCCACGCCCTATTCCTTTTAAAGGACAGGTTTTGAATCAGATTGCAGCCATAAACCTGGACGCAACAAAAGACATTATACCAAACTGGAAGATATCGAGCCCCTTACCAAATGTCACTATCGGATTAAAATGTGATACCTACCCGGTGGAAATGGTTGTTCGTGGACACTTGACTGGACACGCATGGCGGACATACAAATCCGGCTTGAGAGAATTGTGTGGAGTAAAGCTTCCGGAAGGAATGAAGGAAAATGACCCTTTTGAGCAACCAATTATTACACCAAGCACCAAAGCACACGAAGGCCACGACGAAGATATTTCACGTGAGGAAATTATAAGCAGAGGCCTGGTTTCTGAAAATGAATATTCGCGGATTGAGCAATATGCACTTGCATTATTCGAAAGAGGCCGCCAGATGGCAAACGATAGAAACCTGATTTTGGTCGATACAAAATACGAATTCGGACATATTGGTGATGTTATTTACCTAATCGATGAAATTCATACACCGGATTCATCACGCTATTTTTATAAAGAAGGATTTGAAGAGCGTCAGCGCAATGGTGAAGCGCAAAAGCAATTATCAAAAGAATTTGTAAGAGAATGGCTGATGGAAAATGGGTTTCAGGGGAAAGAAGGCCAACAGGTACCGGAAATGACAGATATGGTGGTAAAAAGCATTTCCGATCGTTATATTGAACTATTTGAAAATGTTACCGGTCAAAAATTCATAAAAGAACAGTTAGGTGAAGCTAATTGGATGAAAAAATTAAATGATGCGATTAACGAAGTTTCTTCATAAATATTTTTCTATAATTCATATTGATTTTCAATTAATTATGAATTTACAATGGAAATTTCCTCATTTTTTTCAGAAAAGTCCAACTATTTACCCAACGTTTTTGCTTTGTAATGCGTCTATTATATCAGAACGCAGCAAAAAGTAATAAATTAAACCCGCTCAGAAAATATATAACCCAATTATTTTTCGAAGCCCCTAATTTACTCCAAAGCTTGTTTTGTATCGGATACAAATCAACGTTCACCTTGAAAACACCCCTATACCTTATCAAAGCACCGCTCGGGTTGAGGGTGC
>DLGS01000329.1 GCA_002482815.1 Bacteroidetes bacterium UBA7688 | reverse complement strand
GTAAACCAGCGAATTTCGTAGCTGTCCCCTTTGCGGGTGTAGAATGCAGTTTCGGCCAGGTTGTTTTCCATGGCAATTTTTTGCAGGAGCTCATCGCTGAGCCATTCGCTTAGCGGACATACTGCAGCTGGGTTGCCGGAAAAAACTTTGTCTGCAAAGGCATCCAGCTGGTAGATTTTTAGTTTCATGAGTTTAGGTTTGTGTTGTTGGGTTTTGCAGGAAAAATGGAGTTTGTGTTTTTGTTTCAGATACCTTGTTTTGTTATTGCGGTAAAGAACAATTTTCCCTTTAACCTGTTTACAATTTTACAAAAAACTGTACTCAATCGGGCTGAAACGGCAGGTTTTATTTTAATTGTCTTTCCGAAAACAGGTCAGGTGGGAAAAAGGAAGTGTTTTTTGCAACTTGATGTCCAAACCAAAATCTAAACATGGAAACTTGCAGCAGGGAATTAAAACCTGAAAATAAAAAACAAAGATGGTGGCGAAGGAACTACGAAAATTATTGTTGAATGATGAATGACGATTTATTCGTTATTTCAGTCGAAACCAAGTTGCTTCAAAATGAGGAAATGCAAAATGCCACAGCACTAGCTGTGGCATTCTTTTTTTTATACTATTATTTGAAATGCTTCGGTGTCAGGAGCCGGCTATTTCTTTTGAAACATAGATATCAGTAACTGGTGTTGATTCGTTGGATGCTATATCCACATTATGAATAATCTTATCTACTCTGAAATAGGTTCCGAAATCTCTGTTTTTATAATAGACGGTTTCTCCTACTTTCGGGAGAATAAGAAAGGTGATTTCCTGGATAATTTCTTTTTCTCCCTCTCCTTTAAAATGAACGATTGTTTCTGCCACGCACTAATTGTTTTTTACAGTTTTTGTATCGCAACAATTGTGCCACAGTATCTATATTGAGGTAAAATAAATGAACCGTCGGCATGTGTGTTTATTTATTTAATATCTGTAAGGATGCCCGGAGGTTATACGGTAATGCCTTCGGGGGATACATACATATCTATCTGCTCCTGCGATTCATTGAAACTGACATCTATGGTGTGAACGATTTTTTTTACGGTATAATAGGTTCCGACTCCATGGTTGCTGCTGTAAAAAATGGTTTCACCTAAACGGGGCATGCGCATAAAGAAGATTTCCTGAACTGACGTTTGTCCGCATTCCGAATCGTAATCAAAATGGACGCGGACAACCTGTATTTTTTGCATTCCTGTATTCTGTTGGGTTGTTGATGATTGATGGGCGCAAAAGTAGGATGCCACTTTCTCCAAAAAAATGATATTCCTCATTTATCGATAATGATAGATGGCATTAAGCAAGGGTAGGGTGTTAAAATAATTTCATGAAAATAAAACCCTATCTCTTCAATAAGCGTACGTATTGAAAAGGCTTTGTTTCTAAGCCTGGTTTTCAATTTTAAAATTATCTATTTTATGAAAAAACTCCACTTATTGTCAAGGCTCAAAGGGTATGGATTATTCCTTTGCAGCATGGCGTTGGGTTTAAGCAGTTATGCGTCGAGCCACAGAGAGGCTCCGTTGATCTCCAGAGATCCGCAGGCCGATAATACCGACCTGTATGCATTCCGCAGCCCCGACGACCCGAACACGGTAACGATTATTGCCAACTACATTCCTTTCGAACTGGCAGAAGGCGGACCGAATTATTACGGTTTTGGTAAGAATGTTCGTTACGAAATTCATATCAAAAACAAAACCACCACTATGGGCGACGATATTACATATCGTTTCACCTTCTCCAGCACGAATGAAGATTCAACAACTTTTTTCAACATCCGCCTGGGCAAACAAAACCTGAAAACAACCTACATCTGCGAAAAAAGCACAGATGGCGGTATGACTTTTGCCACTATTTATACCAATGGTGTTGTACCACCCGCCAATATTGGTCCCCGCTCGATAGAAAATGCGACAGTAGGCCTTGGTACTACTTATGGTACTTTGATGAGCACAGCTATCGGAACTGCAAGTTCCGGTGAAAAAATATTCTGTGGCCCTGTAGACGATCCTTTCTTTGTGGACCTTGCAGGAGCTTTTGATGTGGGTAATTTCCGTCCGGATGGCAACCCGATTAATCCTCCGAAAGATGGTCTTGCCCGTTTCAACGTGCATACCATTTCGATGAAAATTCCAATCAGCATGTTACAAAAAGGTGGACTGAGCGTTTCGTCTGCCAAAAACATACTGGATGGTGATTTCGTTATCGGTGTGTGGGCATCTGCCAGCCGTCAGCAAATCAAAACCCTGACTGATGCCAGCAATCCTACCTATTCTGGTACCTGGGTTCAGGTTTCCCGGCTGGGTATGCCATTGACAAATGAAGTTGTTATCCCTGTTGGAATGAAAGACAAATGGAATTCTTCCACACCTTACAATGATCTTTCTTATGTGCCAAATTTCAGCAACCCTGAGCTGGCCCTGTATATGGACGAATCAAAATTTGCGGGTGCAGTTCCTGCATTGAATGGTTTGCGCATCCAGGCTAAATCTTTGGGTAGTTATGATTTTAGAAACGGCCGTAAAGGTTTATATGGTCTGAAAGGTTCTGCCGCAGTAGCGGGTACAGCATTGGATGATGCTTTGTTCGGAACTGTTTTATTGCCGGATAGCGTTAGTCCACGTGCAGTAGATATCCTTCCGATATTCTACAC
>DLGS01000404.1 GCA_002482815.1 Bacteroidetes bacterium UBA7688 | reverse complement strand
AGGTCTTGTCCTGGCTACGAGATGCGGTTTGAAAGGATTATTTGCCCACGCAGAAACCCATGCACTCAGGGATGGGTCTCTCATCACCTGATCGATGGTAGGTATCGTTGTTGCCTTATCATAAAACGGCTGAAAATTCCAGTAACGTTTTACACTGTAGCTGCCATCGTTATTGGTTGGGTTAAACACATAATGATACCATGTCCGTGCCTCATCGAAACGTTGGTTCTGGCTGAGGCGGTTTGCTATCAGGACGGGAATATGGTAGAACAGTTCCCAGTTGTACACAGAATTCGGACTGTCGGGTTCAAAGTCTACCATATTATGCGGATAAGCTGTATCCACATTCCCGGTAGGCACGTACACTCCTTCAAAGTTCATGGTATCAGGAATACCGCTGATGAAAGCTCTGTCGAGCAAACCGTCAAGACCTCTCTTGTTCAGCTGATCATAGAACTGGTCTACATTTTTGTGATGGAAGTTGTGGAACTTGTAAACTGTTGGGAAACCGGTGATTGCCCTGGCAGAAGAGAATGTTGTTGATGAACTGAAGACAGTAGCGGTGGTGGTCGATGCAGACACAGATGAAATACCCCCGGCCAGTGCCACGCCAATAGAACCTGTTAGAGACGCTTTAACAGATACAGTTGATCCTAAAACTCCAACCATAGTCCCTGTTACCGCCTGAACAGTTCCTGTTGCGGCAACAGCAGTATATATATCCCTGTTAATCTTCTCTATGAAAAAAGCATTTCTGGCATCTTTGTAAAAGAAATAAGGAATTTCAAGACGTGCAGCTGTTGCATAACCTTCCGGAAGATTTCTGGGGAAAACGAGGTATTTAGCCTTGTCTTTATCCCTAACCACAATTTTTGCATTAGGTACTTTTCCCCCGCTATCTATATAAGGTTGGCCTTTTTGGATATAACTGCCCGGGGCATTTCTAAGCAAAGCAATATCATTATCCGGATAGTGATTATATCCCATATCAGGCGGCTTGTGGTACCAATAGTCCGTATTTGAGATCCGGTAATCATGGTCCAGTACATCGATGTAGCTTCCGTAAAACCAGCTGTGATCAAAATATATACTCCGCGGTATAAAATCTTCACCCTTCCTGTAGGCAATATCAACCCCATTGAACCTTACAATAAAATATCCGTGTAAGGTGAGATAGACCCAGTTAGTATTCCATGGCTCCTGATCCAAAGTATTTTCAACCTCATCCCATGCTGTAGTAATCGCTACTGTGCCGGATGGCCTGTAATTTTTTGCCATGCCATTGATATGTTGTTGCCCGATAGAAGCATAACGTTGCTGAACGTTAAAGCGGACATTGCCCATATTGTCAAAATCAGCGTAAAAATTAATGAATTCCTTTTTGATCCTGTCTAAATCACCAGCCTTGTTCCAGTTTCGCCCTTCAAACCATCTGTGTGTTGCATAATAATACATATGGTCATAGCTTACCGGCATTTCTTCTACGATTTTTCCACCTTCCAAAGCATCTTTAGTCATCTCAGGTGCTGTCCATTTTCCGTCTTTCAGTTCAGTCCACGCGAGCCGTATTTTCCACCTTGCCCCAGCCGGGGTCACATATGGTTCAGAGGATTTCAGGCCGGCAGCAGAATCCCCGTAGGGTTCTTTTAGAAATATCAACCAATACAAACGTATGCGCCCGCGGTGCATCAGGGGAATGAAATGTTCGCTGTCAATTTCAGTTTCCATTTTTGACCATGCCGTCCATTCCCTGCTCTCCATTTTGCGGTAATAGTAGGTATTGGGGCTTCCTTTTGATCTTCCAAATGCATGGACCACATCTGTATTCACCGTACTAAATGAATTGTATGGTTGTTCCGACTCACGGCACACTCCTATTATTTCAAGGCGCGCAACTTTATCCAATCCCTCAAGATAAGTTTTATAGGCAAATTCCACATTCTCTTTATTGATCTCATTCTGTTTCAGGAATTGCTCCAGTTCCTGGAACAGTGGTGATTTATTATCACGAAGTTCAGGCTCAATATAATTTTCAGGGTAAAGGAAAATTTTCCTGTTTGCTTCCCAAAGCCTGTATAGCCTTCTCCAGGTATGCCATTGCCTGGCCACCTCCGGAGTAAGACGGGGAGATTCCAATTGGAGTAAAATTCTGTCAATCCAAATCTGTATTGTATTGACAGCTAATAAAATGCGGGTTGTTTGCATCACTGGCATCATCTCAACATCCACCATCAGGGTTTCATAAACATCATTGGAAGTAAGCCATGTATACTGGTAAGGAGATGGCGGATAGGCCAGCATGAAGCTTAACAATGCATCCCTTCGCTCTACCCTTAAAATATCGTGGATCGGCTGTATGGCCTGCAGCCATTCTTTTTTACCATAGGGAGCTTTCACCAGATGTATCGTATCTGCTGCATCTGTCTGGCTATCAGCAGTGAGTGCCGCATCTGCAATGTTGTTCAAGGTGAGCATAGCAGCGGGCAGATAGTGCTGCATTTCCAGACAATCGATGATTCTCAGGAATGTTTCAGGAATACTGAGATCTGTTGCAGGATCAATGTGCAATACACCTTTATCCGAAGAACTTACAGAAGGCGTGTCCAAAAGTGTTATTGCATCTGCTTCCGGCATCTTGAATACTGAAGCAATATTTTTGATAATCGCTGAAGAATCTGTGCGCAGGGATTCGAAGAGGATGCTGATATCTTCACCAGTAAAGCCGCGTACCTGCATCCACTGCAATAAATTTTTCAACAGTCGGAATGTTAGCGTGCTGCTGGTTCCGGGAACAAACACTGTATCGTTTGCACTCCGTACAGGAAAATCTGAAAGCATGGGTATATCCGGAATAACAGGATCGGAAGGGGATGCTTCAAGGCGTTCTGCCCAGAAGTAACGGATGTCATTTAA
>DLGS01000403.1 GCA_002482815.1 Bacteroidetes bacterium UBA7688 | reverse complement strand
ATCACCGGTGATGTAAAGGTCTCCTGTTGATTTTTCTAATACTATTCCGTTTCCCGCAGCCATAGATCCGACTACAGAGCCTGCAAATGCTTTTGCCCATACAAAATTTCCGGTAGGGTCTAGTTTGAGGACGAATGCACATCTGCCCATTCCTGAAAGAGTGACAACTCCCGGACCAGGGTCTGCATCCATGGAATTGAAAAAATACCCTGTCGTGTAGGAGTTTCCTGACTTGTCATACGTCACTGCATTTGCCATGTCTGTGGCAGCGGTTGAGGTTCCCAACGATTTAACCCAGTCCATTTTTTGCGCAAACAACTGACCGGAAAAAGTGGAAATCAATAGCGTGAAGAGGTATAGTTTTTTCATGAAGTAGTTTTGATAAAGTTAATATTAATAAACTATAATCAATATTTTTCAGAAAAAAACATTCTCTCAGCGCTTGATTTACTTTATGTTAGAGCGGAATGTATTTATTCAGCTGTCAAAATAGTTTAGTACTGTTATCTGCTTTTGTGAAAGCTGCCTGATCCTGTATTCAATGCGAACCGGTATCTTTAATGGTTATCAAACATTGAGGATTAATGAAAATAATGTCATCATTTCCTCAACAGTCAGCATATCCGAAGAAATCAAAAAAAGCCGCAACCATTTGTGGTTGCGACTTCTGAAATTTTTTATCAAATTATTTGTGGTCTATTATCTGACAGCCCTTAATTCACAACCTCCGTATGTATATTTTGATGATGCCGTTGATCTAATAAACAAACTGTCGCCTTTAAATTTAATAGTAATCCTGGGGGATCCATCAAAAGTAGAAGGGAATTTTTTATAATCATAATTTTCATATAGAGAATCAACCGGTAGTCCTGAATTTGTAGAGAGCACATTTCGGATAATGCAAGTTTTGGGTTTTAGAGTGTCAAACCCGACAAACTCAAGTCTGGTATAAGGTTATCTAGTTCCCCTGTAATCCGGACCGCTAGGATTACCTGGAGACCAACTATTGCTTATACTACAACTATCAAAAATTCTATATAATGAAACAATTGTAGAGGGTGTAAAGAGGCTAGTCTGGCTTGTATTTGTATCAATGGGTTCGATGATATTATTCGTTTCCTTAGTCAAGTCCTTTTTTTTGCAGGAAATAAAAAGGAAGCAAGATAAACTCATTGCAAAAAGCAGAAAATTCTTAGCCATAAGATTATAAATCTTGTATAAATTTATTACAATATATTGAAATAGTTCACCTTTCTACCGATGACACTTGAAATAATCAAATGGTTCTTTACAATCCAGGCACCTGTATAATGCTTTGCATGAAGTTGAACCAAACTGGCTCACCAGTTCTGTATTCATAGAATTGCATTGAGGGCATTGAATTTTATGGTCTTCACCAAAAAGCTCGTCGACAATTTTATTACTGAGAGGTGGAGCAATCCCATATTCTTTCAATTTTCTTTTTCCTGCTTCACTCATCCAATCTGTAGTCCATGCCGGACTAAGTTGCTGTACAATATTCACTTTCTTAAAGCCGGCTTCCATCAGCGCCATTCTGATTCCCATCGATATCATATCCATTGCAGGGCAGCCGGAATAGGTAGGGGTGATGGTGATGGTAACGCTTGGCTCCCCATTTGCCAGGCTGAGCGGAGCCGAAACCTCAACTGACACAGCTCGCACCACACCCAAGTCCACCACGCTTAGTACGGGCACTTCGGGGTCGGGTACCGATTCCAATAATGCCCATATTTCCGCTTCAGTCATTACCATATTTGCCCGGGATATTGTCTTTGCAGGTATTGCATTTCGGCCAGCATATAGCCGAGATGTTCTGTATGTACACCGGTTTTGCCACCACGCTGCATATACATTTCTTCAGGCATTGTCAAAGTAGCTTCTGCAAAAACTGCTTTTACTTTTTGCATCCAGGCATCTTTCAGATCGGCTAAATCAGGGATGATACCAATGCTGCACAGCAATTGTTCGTCAGCAGTGGGGATAAACATTTCCCCGCTGTAAGTCCAGATTTCGTTGATTGATTTCTGGATACGGCTTTTACTTTCCTCCGTTCCGTCACCTAAGCGAATTACCCATTCAGCACTCCATTTGTAGTGATAATTGGTTTCGATTAATGATTTCTCTGCAATGGCAGCCAATTGTGCGTCACTACTTTTTTTCAGTTCAGTCAACAATAATTGCTGATAGGCTTCGTACAAAAACTGGCGGACAATAGTGTAACCAAAATCACCATTTGGTTGTTCGGAAAGCAGCAGGTTTTTGAATTGTCTTTCACTACGCAAAAAAGCCAGATCATCTTCTGTTTTTTCTCCACCTAATAATTCTGCAGCATATTGGTATAAACTGCGTGTTTGTCCCAGCAGGTCAAGCCCGATATTAGACAATGCAATATCCTGCTCCAATACAGGACCGTGTCCAGACCATTCGCAGATGCGTTGGCCAAGAATTAAATTGGTATCTGCAAGATGCAACACATAGTCGCACAGCGCAGTTTGAGTATCGGTATGAATAGCGATGTTTGTCATAAAAAATTACATGTGGCCGATGGCCTCTGGAATGTCATAAAAAGTAGGGTGGCGGTATATTTTATCTTCTGCCGGTTCAAAAAATTCACCTGCTTCATCAGGGTTCGAAGCATGTACATTTTTTGATTCTACAGCCCAGATACTTACACCTTCCATACGACGTGTATACACATCACGCGCATTCTCAATCGCCATTTGTGCATCAGCTGCATGAAGGCTTCCTACATGTTTATGATCCAATCCCTGGCGGCTGCGGATAAATATTTCCCAAAGTGGCCAATCTTTATTTTCCATAATAGTATTTTAAAAAGGTTTTTAATTTTTTGTTTGTCAGTTAAGCTACCTCAACTTTTGCAGCATTTCGTTTTGCTCTTTTTTCTGCATATGCACTGGCCGCTTCACGAACCCAGGCTCCATTGTTGTGTGCATTCTGGCGTGCTTCCAATCTTTGTTTGTTACAAGGGCCATTACCTTTTACCACATTCCAAAACTCATCCCAATTGATAGCTCCAAAGTCATAAGATTTTTTCTCTTCGTTCCATTTCAGGTCTTTGTCCGGAATGGTTAATCCGATGTGTTCTGCCTGCGGAATGGTTGCATCAATAAATTTCTGACGCAATTCATCATTGGTATGGCGTTTGATTTTCCATTTTACTGATTGCTCTGTGTTGGAAGATTCAGCATCTGTTGGACCAAACATCATTATCGCAGGCCACCACCAGCGGTTCATTGCATCCTGTGCCATTTCTTTCTGTTCTGCTGAGCCATTCATCAGGGTCATCATAATTTCATAACCCTGACGTTGGTGAAAACTTTCTTCTTTACACACACGCACCATC
>DLGS01000375.1 GCA_002482815.1 Bacteroidetes bacterium UBA7688 | reverse complement strand
ATGACGAAGCCAGAAGTGTACTCGAATACATGCGCCAGAACGACGGTGTGAAATAACCAGAATAAAAAAAATTAAAATTCTAAATGAGAATCTTATGAAAAATAAATTATTAAAATCAATTTTTGCCATTGCGTTTGGCTGTGCCTTCTTTGTTTCCTGCAAGCCCAAGGATTCCAGCGATACTGTCGATGGAGATGCTGCGCAAAAAGTTTACGTTGCTCCAGGTAAGTATGATGAGTTCTACAATTTTGTATCTGGTGGTTTCAGCGGTCAGGTAAGTGTTTATGGACTTCCTAGCGGTAGATTGTTAAGGGTTATGCCGGTGTTCTCCGAAGATCCACAAAGTGGCTATGGTTACAGTGAAGAAACTAAAGCCATGTTGAATACTTCGCATGGTTATGTCCCGTGGGATGATCAGCATCATTTAGATTTATCTCAAACTAATGGAGAAGTTGACGGGCGCTGGCTTTTTGCCAATGCAAATAATACGCCAAGGATTGCACGTATTGACCTGAAAACTTTTAAAACAGCTGAGATAATCGAGCTTCCAAATTGTGGAGGAAACCATTCTTCTCCTTTTATCACGCAAAACACAGAGTATATTGTGGGGGCAAGCCGTTTTAGCGTTCCTGCAGATAATGACGATGGAGATGTACCCATTAATACATATAAGAAAAACTTTAAAGGACACCTTAGTTTTGTAAAAGTGGGTAAAGAAGGAGAGTTGGATCTTGCTTTTCAGATCGTAACTCCGGGTGTTAATTTTGATCTTAGTCATCCGGGGAAAAAAGAATCTCACGGTTGGTTCTTTTTCTCCTGTTACAACACTGAGCAGGCCAATACCCTGCTTGAGGTAAACGCTTCTAAAAATGATAAGGATTTTATCATGGCCGTCAATTGGAAAAAAGCTGAAGAGTATATTAAAGCTGGAAAAGGAAAACGTGTACCGGCAAATTATGTTCATAATACCTGGGATGAGAAAACCCAAACGGCTAAATCTGAAATCAAGAAAGAAGTATTGATTCTGGATGCTGCTGAACTGAAAGATATCTGTTATATGATTCCCTGTCCTAAATCTCCACACGGGTGTGATATTGATCCAACTGGTGAATATATTGTTGGAAGTGGAAAACTAGCAGCCCTTATTCCTGTATTTAGTTTTACGAAACTGAAAAATGCTATTGCCAAAAAACAATTTGATGGTAATTATGCAGGAATTCCTGTGGTTAAGTATGAGGCCGCTCTTCATGGCGAAGTTCAAAAACCGGGTCTAGGACCGCTACATACCGAATTTGACGGAAAAGGGAATGCCTATACTACAATGTTTGTTTCTTCTGAAGTAGTAAAATGGAGCATAAAAGATTTAAAAGTTTTAGATAGAAAAGCCACCTATTATTCTCCAGGGCATTTAATGATTCCGGGAGGCAATACAGAGAAACCATTTGGAAAATATATGGTGGTTTATAATAAAATCACTAAAGACCGCTTTTTACCAACTGGCCCGGAATTAGCGCAAAGTGCACAATTATTTGACATTAGCGGGGATAAAATGAAGCTTTTATTGGATTATCCAACCATTGGAGAACCTCATTATGCGCAAGGTATTCCAGCTGATAAAATACGCAATAACGGTCAATTGAAATATTACAAAATGGCAGATAATCTGCATCCTTACGTTGCCAGAGGTGAAAAAGAAACCAAAGTGGTCCGAGAGGGAAAAAAAGTACATGTTTATATGACTTGTATACGTTCGCATTTTGCTCCCGATAATATTGAAGGTATACGAGTAGGGGATGAAGTTTATTTCCACGTTACCAATTTGGAACAGGATTGGGACGTTCCTCACGGATTTGCTATTAAAGGAGCAAATACCGCTGAGTTGCTGATCATGCCCGGAGAAACGATTACACTAAAATGGGTTCCTCAGAAAAAAGGAATTTTCCCATTTTATTGCACGGATTTCTGCAGTGCACTTCATCAGGAAATGCAGGGTTATGTTAGAGTTTCACCTGCAGGAAGTAATGTGCCAATTACGTATAGTTTGGGTACGAATTTACCAAAGGAATAACTAATAACCAGTGAAGGGGACAAAGTTTTCTTTGTTCCCGTTTTATTTGAATCATCATGAAAAATAAAATACTTTCAATTTTTTCAAGAGCAGTACTTTTTGTGTGTGGCTTTCTGTTAATAGGGTCCATTTTTGTTCCCATGTGGAAAATTGAACTGACAGCTCCACAATATCCTGAAGGTTTGGTTTTAAAACTTCATGCCACAAAAATTGCAGGAGATGTAGATATTATCAACGGATTGAATCATTATATAGGTATGAAAACACTTCATACCGAAGATTTTATCGAGTTTAAAATCCTGCCTTACATTTTAGGATTGTTTGGCATCATTGCTTTAAGCTGCTCTTTTTATGCTAAGCGAAATTCCTTGTATATATTGTTTTGTTCTTTTGTGCTTTTCGGAGTTTTAGCTGCTATTGATTTTTACAGATGGAATTACGACTATGGCCATAATTTAGACCCGAATGCTGCCATACGGGTTCCAGGTATGGCATACCAGCCTCCATTACTCGGCTATAAACAGTTGCTGAATTTTGGCGCTTATTCTATACCTGATATAGGTGGATGGATGCTCATTACAGTTGGTGTCTTGCTTTTTCTGGCTATAATTAAAGAGAGGAAATCAGCTTTAGGATTTAATAAATTTTTTAGCGTTTTAATTATTGCTTCTTTTCTTTTTTCATGTTCAGGAGATAGACCAATTTCCATCAAAATAAATACAGACAATTGTGATTATTGTAAAATGGGAATAAGTGACGGTAAATATGGCTCAGAAATTATTACCCAAAAAGGCCGGGCATATAAGTTTGATGATATTGCCTGTATGGTCAACTATTGTAAAGAACATTCAGATATGAAGGTTAAGAGTTATTATGTACATGATTATACAAAGGAAAATGAACTAATTCCGGCAGAAAAAGCTTTTTTTATTTCAGGTGGCACAATAAAAAGTCCGATGCATGGTAACATTGCGGCGTTCTCCACTGAAAGCCAATCACAAGCATTTGGAGCAGAATCAAAGGGAACAGAGATACAATGGGCGTCAATTTTAGAAAAATAATTTTGGGACGAAAATGCTAATTACAATCAATTAAACATGAAAATACTTCTCTGTCTTTGCTTCTCATTTTTTTTTACCTGTCTTCATTCTCAAAAGATTGAAGTAGGAAAAAATAGAGCCATAAAAACCATAAAAAAAGCTATACAACTGGCCAATCCCGGCGATACGGTGTTGGTTTACAAAGGTGTTTATAGAGAAGGAAACATAGTGATAGATAAAAAAATAATACTGCAGGGAATTGGCTTTCCTATCCTCGATGGCCAAAAAAAATATGAAGTGGTTTCTATCAAAGCTGATAGTGTAACCATTGCAGGTTTTAAAGTCATAAATTCAGGGTATGCCTCCCTGAATGATCCCTGCGGTATTAAAATATATAACAAAACAGGGGTTACCATAAAAGAAAATATTCTGGAGAATAATTTTTTTGGTATTTATGTTCAAAAAGGAATTGGCTGTATTATAAAAAATAACACAATAAAAGCCCATCAAAAACAAGAGCAGCGTATTGGGAATGGCATTCATTGCTGGAAAAGTGAAAACCTGCAAATTGTCGGAAACCAAGTCTCAGGACATCGGGACGGGATTTACTTTGAATTTGTGTCTAATTCTATTATTTGGAGGAACATCTCAAAGAGTAATATTCGATACGGACTTCATTTTATGTTTTCTAATGATGATTCGTACATCTCCAATGTGTTTAAAAATAATGGGGCAGGAGTGGCAGTCATGTTTACCAAAAATGTAAAAATGTTCCATAATTGTTTTGCAGAAAACTGGGGAGATGCCGCGTATGGTTTATTGCTAAAAGAAATTTCTGACAGTTACATCATAGGAAACAAATTCATCAGAAATACTTCGGGAATTTATATGGAAGGAACCAGCCGGGTAGCCCTCTCAAAAAATATTTTTAGAGATAACGGGTGGGGTATGAAAATTCAGGCAAGCTGTATGGAAAACGAAATTTCCTTTAATAATTTTATCGCCAATACATTTGATATAAGCACCAATGGCAGTTTAGTTCTTAACCATTTCAATAATAATTATTGGGATAAATATGAAGGCTATGATATTAACAAAGATGGTTTAGGCGATATTCCATATCATCCGCTAAGTTTATTTGCAGTTTTGGTAGAAAAAAATCCATCAGCCATGTTATTGTTTCGAAGCTTTATGATAACCTTATTAGACAAATCCGAAAAAGTGTTACCAAGCATCACGCCCGATAATTTTGTA
>DLGS01000402.1 GCA_002482815.1 Bacteroidetes bacterium UBA7688 | reverse complement strand
GAACGGTTGTACGTGTTGGCAAAACTTTTGACTCTAACGTTGATCCGGCTTTCCAACACGTACAACCGTTCTCTTTCCCATTAGGGCAGGGTCGTGTTATTCCGGGATGGGACATTGGTGTTTCAATGTTGAAAAAAGGTTCAAAAGCTACGCTGTACATTCCAAGTGTAATGGCTTATGCGGATAAAAGCCCGAGTGAAGCGATTCCGGCAAACAGCGTACTTGTTTTTGATGTGGAAGTGACCAACATCGAAGCTGCTGAAAAACCAACTGAACATGGACCTGGCGATGGCCACAACCACTAATTATTATCAATGAGATTTTCAGGAAAACTGATAACCATACTGACAGGGTGTTTGCTAACAGCAAATGCCCTGTTTGCTTTTAACCGGCAGGATACTCTGCGCGGCAGCAATGGCCGTGGAAGAGACTGGTGGGATGTGCAGCATTATAATTTGAGATTTCGCTTAGATACATCAAATCACACTATTCAAGGTTCTAACACTATTCGATTTAAAATAATTGCGTTGGAAAGTGATTCAATGCAAATCGATCTTCAGGAGCCGATGATTTTAGATTCTGCCTTTCTACTTGAAGAATTCAAATTAAATTTCAGCAGGGATGGAAATGTATATTGGTTGGATTGCAGTAAAATTAAAAATAGATTTTCAGGTACTAACAGCATCACACTTTATTACCATGGCAAACCCCGCGAAGCGGTAAAACCGCCCTGGGATGGCGGTTTTATCTGGACAAAAGACAGTCTGGGTAATCCATGGATTTCTGTTGCCTGTCAGGGGCTTGGTGCCAGTAGCTGGTGGCCGTGTAAGGATTATCAGGGTGATGAACCGGATAATGGAATGGAAATTAATTCAAGGACAATAAGTTCAGATGAATTTAATTTTATTAGCAATGGGATTAAAAGTAAATCTGAGCCAGCATATTTTGTGTCCCATTTTACTGAGGCTGAAGGACCGTATCCTAAAATTATAACTGCTGTATTAAAAAAAGACGGTAATTATAATAATACTTTTGTTATTTCAAACCCTATTAATTCCTATAACACTACTTTTTATTTTGGAGATTATGTAAATATTCAAGATAAATATAAAGGCGCAAAAGGAATTCTCAACTTAAATTATCACCCATTAAGTTATAATGAAAAAAAAGCTCATAAACACTTCAAACAAGTCAAAAAAATGCTGGAAGCATTTGAATATTGGTTTGGGCCTTATCCCTTTTACCATGATGGTTATAAAATCGTTGAAGCTCCTTTCCTTGGAATGGAACACCAAAGTGCGATTGCTTATGGTAACGAATATAAAATGGGATACCGCGGCAAAGACCGCAGCGGAACCGGAGTGGGTTTGTTGTTCGATTTCATCATTGTGCACGAAAGCGGCCACGAATGGTTTGGTAACAGCATTACTGCAGCAGACATTGCCGACAACTGGATCCATGAAGGGTTTACCACTTATGCAGAAGCTTTGTTTATAGAATATTGGTTTGGAAAAGAAAAAGCTTTTGAGTACACCCGTGGCGAATGGAAAAATATCTCCAACGACCGGCCTGTCATTGGAAACTATGGCGTAAATGATGCCGGCAGCGGCGACAAGTATGACAAGGGAAGCGCATTGGTACATACCATCCGTCTGCTGATGAACGACGATGTGAAATTCCGCACCATGCTGCACAAGATGAACGATACATTCTATCACAAACAGATTACTACAAAGCAAATGGAAGATTTTATTATTGCTTCCTCAGGTCTGAAACTTGAACCCATTTTCAATCAATATCTGCGCACAACAATGATTCCGGAACTGGAATTCAAAAAGACGCAGCGCACCTTCAGATTTCGCCTCAGAAATATTGTTCCGGGTTTTGAATTGCCACTGAATTACACAATGGACGGCAAATCGTATCATCATACTGTTGGTGCAGAATGGGAAGAATTAAAATTGCCTAAAGTGTCTTCAGAAATTCGGTTTGAAAAAGAATTCCTGATTAAGTCGAAATAAAAATTCGCTGATTTTTCACCGAAATTTCACCTGATTTCTATAATCCGAATAGGTTTTCGCTTTAGTTTTGGTTTACTAAATCAAAAAAATCTACAATAATGAATAACCACGAAATAGATTACAGAATTGTCGGCGAGGAAATGCAATACGTCGAAATTGAACTCGACCCAAATGAAACCGCTGTAGCCGAAGCAGGCTCCTTTATGATGATGGACGAGGGTATTGAAATGTCCACCATTTTTGGCGATGGAAGCCACACCGGTCCCAATACCAATTTTTTCGGGAAAGTTTTAAGCGCCGGGAAGCGTTTGCTCACAGGCGAAAGCTTATTTATGACCACTTATACCAACATCGGACAGGGCAAAAAACATGTTTCATTTGCGTCTCCGTATCCCGGTAAAATTATCGCGCTGGATTTGATGCGCCTTGGCGGCCGCATTACCTGCCAGAAGGATAGTTTTCTTTGTGCGGCAAAAGGCGTTTCTATTGGTATAGAATTCCAGAAAAAACTGGGTACAGGTTTATTCGGTGGTGAAGGTTTCATCATGCAAAAA
>DLGS01000138.1:11693-16760 GCA_002482815.1 Bacteroidetes bacterium UBA7688 | reverse complement strand
ACGCCTGGAAAGTGTGTATACGGGCAACCGTATCGGGGGTTCGAATCCGCCCGTCTCCGCTGATTAATTTTTAAAATCCCCTGACAATTGTCGGGGGATTTTTTGCAGTGCAGGATAAATAAGCATAGCCGCGGGACAGCTAAGGGCACTACGCCCAGGTTTTTTCACCAGATTCAGATAGCCTGTAGGCAGACCGGATTAGCCGGTTGGCGGAACAGAAGCTTGCTCGTCCGCTTTCAGCGCAGCCATAATTTTCTTTTTGGCATCTGCACTGAGGGGCCTGCGTCCATTCTCTATTTCAGAAATATGCGGCGGGTGAATGCCTGTCAGGGCGGACAATTGTTTCATGGTAAGCTTTTTGGAAGCTCTTAATCTTTTCAGGTCGGAGGGTTTCATGGCAGTTTAATAAGATATACAACTGTTTAGACGCAAGATTAGCGCAAAACGTTGGTATGCCGTGTTATAAAATAATGTTTACCTCCTTTGCTGCAACACCCTTCCTTCGCCCCCGGCATTTCCACTCTTTAGCCCCCCCGCATCCGTACCTTTTCACCCCATTCTTAAATTTCCCCCTGAAAATACCCTTCTGTAATTATCGATAATCGATAATTTAATAGTTTTTATCGTTACTTTTGTATCGTTAAACTTTAAAAACGAAACTTTATGCAAAAGAGAACCGTCAAACACTTCGTTGCGATATTCTTTATCACAACCTTCGTTATCCTGATGAGCGGCAAATTGCTGGCCCTGTATATTCTGGCCGGCTTCAATGTCTGCCTGCTTACCTTCAATTTGCTGGCGCGCCGCTCATTGGCTTTTAAACCCTGGTTCCTCAGCAAATTCAATATTTTCTCAGCGAAATTCAACCACGAATTCGAAGTGGAGATTCCTGCAGACCTGGCTTTTGATAAAATACTGGAAGTGGTGGCCGAAAGTGGTTTTAAACTCGCAAAGGCCGATAAGGATAAACTGGAAATCCTGGCCATTTCTACAACAAGCTGGAAATCCTGGGGCGAAAACATTTACTTCAAAATAGAAGAAAATGCCGGTCAAACGCTTGTCAGGTTCGACTCAGCCGCCATCTTCGGGATGTATACCTGGGGCAAAAATGAAGACAATTACAAACTGTTTTTTGAAAAATTAGAAGACTCATTTACAATCTAGCCCTATGCCAATCATCGTAAACTTAGACGTCATGCTGGCAAAACGTAAAATGCAGCTGAAAGAACTGGCCGAAAAAACCGGCGTCAGTGTCGTGAATCTATCCATCCTGAAAACAGGGAAAGTGCGGGCCGTCAGGTTCTCCACCCTCGAGTCTATCTGCCATGTGCTGGCGTGTCAACCCGGAGATATACTGGAATATAGGGATTAGCTGAAATTGCCATTGCTGATTAATACCCCGCTTAGTGCCGGGGCATTTTTGTAATCAGCAGTGTTTGGCGTAATATTGGGCATCCGTTTTAAATCAAACAACCATGAAAAAATTCATCACTGCTGTGTTCTGTCTGGCAGTTCTGCCGCTTGCCACGCTTGCTCAGGGCGTGTATAATCCGAATGCCAAACCCAGACCAAAAAAAGTGAAACCCAGGGCCTGGAGAGGATTGGTGATTGCGCCTTCTATTTCCGGTGGTATCAGTACTACCAATGCTGTCAACCCGAATTTTATAGGAAATGATCCCGGTGCGATGGTGGTGATAGGTTGCAAAGTGGGTTATGCCGCCAACGATCACCTTACATTCAATACCGGAATGTTCCTGGGCACCTATTCCTGGAGCTCGACCTATGTCAGCGGGCTAATGCAGGATCGTTATTTAAATGCTACCAGCTATCTGCAGATTCCTTTTACGGTCAAGTTTACCACTTCCAAAGCAGATAGAATCGGCTTTTTTATTGAAGGCGGTGCCAGTCTTGGTTTTCTTGCAGGAGTAACGGAAGAAATAACCTACAGAGATGGCGGCCCTTCAGATCTGTATACAGATCCGGCCAGCTCTAATCCGGTATCGGTCGCTTCTTACATGGCTATTGGTGTAAAATTCCCGATTTCCAACAAAGTGAAATTTTATGCCGGGATTGAAAATAGTTTTTTCTTTACTGATCAGCTGAAGACCGAAAATACCAATCTGATGGCCACCGGCCTGCGGGCAGGGGTGGATATTAACTGGGCAAAGAAGAAATAAAGTTTGCTTTAAAAAAAGAGAATGCCCCGGCTATTGTCGGGGCATTCTCTTTTTTGATAAAAGTATGCCCGGCTATCGCGGCAAACTTTTGGGTATTGGGTTTGTTTAATCCTGTTTGATGATTTTTTGCATTAACACTACTTCATCCTTGCTGCTCACTTTGAGGATATAGGTGCCGGATGCCAGCCTGCTCAGATCGAGTGTGTTTATGCCTGGAGCAGCTTGCTGTTGATACACAAGCGCACCCAAATAGTTGTACACTTTAATTTCTGCAGAAGTCTTCAGCAGGCTCAGGTCTAAGGAAACGTTTTGTGTGAACGGGTTGGGGTAGGCGCGGAAAAGTTCTTTCCCGGCTTCGTTTTCCCGGATACCGGTTGGGCCAATGTTCACCACTTTGCGCATCGTATCGGTGCGGTTGCAAAATTTTGCTACTAATGTCACGGTGTAGCTGCCATTGCTGGTATAAGTGTGGCTTGGGGTAGTTGAGGTAGAGGTTCCGGCATCACCAAAATCCCATCTGTAACTCGTTGCCGCTATTGACGTGTTAGCAAAACTGGCCGTTTTAGAACCCGTTGGTACCGTGAAATTGAAGTTGGCTGTAGGGTCGTTTTCGCCGATTTTCCATTTGCTCAGGCTGTCAAACAGGATTTTCTTTGTGGCCGATTTAATACTGTTGGCATCGCTTGTAGCTAATCCGGGGTTGAATGTGGTAGCCGAAGCGTCGTTTTGGAAAATAGTGGTATAACATGAGCAGGCAGCGATGTAAGTACCGGCTACAGAAGGATGACTTTCGTCGGGTACATACAGTTCGAGCGCAGGGTTAGCTGTCCTTACTGATTTCCAGATAGCACCTACCGGCGAAAGCATAGCATCATTGCGGTCGGCCATTATTTCGTAGCGGGCTCTTAGCTCATCATTCATGCCGCTAAATGTGCAAAGTGGGGGATAAAAGGCGCAGTTGGCCGCATCGCCATTTTTTCGTCCCCAGGTCATATAGAAAATTGTTTCTCCACATGGGTTTTTAGCTCTTACGCGGTCGTTCAGTATTTTGGCATAAGGAAACACATCAGATTCTACCTGTGCAATCGGAAAGGCCGGGCGCTGACTTTGCTCCTGCAAAACAACATAATCCCAGGTGCCCATATCTATTTTGCCCAGTGTTGTCGGGTCGGTTGAGTGTTGTTCGAAGGTAAATCCACCCGGCGAATAGGAATCAAAAATAACCGTGTCGCCTGCAGAAAGGGCGAGGTCGGCCAGCATTTTCGGCAAATCATTGGTGTAGGTGTAACTGTTGCCAATAAAGAGTACTGATTTCTTCTGGCCTTTGCCAAAAGATAAAGTGGCAGCGGTCATAAGCGCACAAAGGGTAAGGCTTGTTTTCATGAGTGTAAGGGGTGTTTTTGGATTGGGTGAAGTTCAAAATTAATTAAAAAATGACTTGAGTAGAATATATCTGTGAAATGTGTAATTTTATTTTACAAAAAACCTCCATGAAAAAGGCTTTCCTATTCACTATTATCGTTTTAATCAGCAGTATAGTATCTTTTGCTCAGGGCATTTGCGGCAATGAGGGACTACAGCAAAAATGGATCAAGGATAATCCTTCGATTCTCAAACACATTGAAGCGGAAAAAAGGGCATGGCAAAAATATAATCATACCATGACCACCACTAAAACGATTATTACCGGTACGGATACGGCTTATGAGGTTCCTGTAGTTTTTCATATTATT
Source organism: Bacteroidetes bacterium UBA7688 (assembly GCA_002482815.1). Lineage (GTDB taxonomy): Bacteria > Bacteroidota > Bacteroidia > Chitinophagales > Chitinophagaceae > Rurimicrobium. Next base: position 12,850 of record DLGS01000138.1, on the reverse strand, counting down.
CATCTGGGAGATACGGTAGGCTCTTTGTATAATCCGGGTGATACTGTATTGGAAGGGTTGCTTAACTACCTTAATCAAAGTTTCGCAGCCACCTGGTTTGATCATGATGATACTGCCCACAAGGGTACTTACATACCTTTAAAATTTATCCTTGCAAAACGTGGACCTGATTGTTCCCCTTCAAATGGTATTAACAGGGTTGATGGTTCAATAATTCCCGGATACAAGACGAAAGGTGTAAGTTCCTCCGGAACAGTTCCCGGTATCTCAGACTCTGCCCTGAAAAATTTAAGTATATGGCCGGCAAGAGACTATTTTAATATCTGGATAGTGAATGCTATAGAAGGCGGAATGGTGGCTGGCTATGCGCCCTGGCCTTCGTATACTGATGTTAAATTATTAGATGGTATGGTGTTGAGCGTGCAATTTGCAAGACCTTTGCCGGCCACAGGTGGTACCTATCATTACTCACCACCTCATGAGATGGGACATAGTTTTGGATTGTACCACACTTTCGAAGGTGGTTGCCGAATGCCTTCGGAATGTGACACTACCGGGGATGAAATTTGCGATACAGAGCCTCGCAATGCTCCATATAGTTATTTTGGCTGCGACCCGTCGTATGTCAATATGTGCCTGGGTGGTATTCCTTATGATGGGGTGGACTATAATATAATGAATTACACACTTTGCGCTTCCCGCTTTACGAAAGGCCAGAAAAAAAGAGTGCTTTTTACAATAAAAAACTACCGGATGGGATTAGTAAATTCTTTAGGTGCCACAGCTCCGGATACAACTTTTGTCAGTCCTTCAACGGCTTGTATTCCTGGTGTTGTGAATGTTGGAAATGGAAAGAATAACGGTCCATGCAATATTGCGTTTGCCAATATGGTAACCTCGTCATCCGGCTATGCAGCAGATGGCCGCTTAGGTTATATTGACAGAACCTGTATCCAGCAAGGCGCAACGGTGCTAAGGGGAAATTCTTATCAGCTTTCTGTTTCAACAACTGAAAGCCCACAAAATGTGAACGTCTGGATTGATTATAACAACGACGGTATTTTTCAAACGACCGAAAATGTGTTTTCGCATTCAGGAAGCATGGCAGATGAAGTGCATACAGGAATGATTACTATTCCTTCTGCCACTGTGGTGAC
>DLGS01000138.1:0-11642 GCA_002482815.1 Bacteroidetes bacterium UBA7688 | reverse complement strand
AAGCCGATAATGCAACGCTCGGCACTGCCTGCGACAATTTGCAGAACGGACAAACGGAGGATTATACCGTTGTTATTAAAATTCCGACTGGTTTGCCTGCCGCTGCCACCACAACTGACGATTTTAAGATTTTTCCAAACCCGGCCACAGACAGATTGACGATTGAAACAAAGATTCCGGCCAATTTTATTATTTATGCAACAGACGGAAAGATGGTCGCACAGGAAAATACCGGTGCTGTTATTAATCTCAGCCGTCTTGCTTCGGGTTTATATTTTATCAAAACCTATGATAAATCAAACCAAAACCTGATTGGTGTGCAAAAACTTCTTAAAGTAAATCAATAATAAATGATGAAAGTATATCCTTCCCGTATTGGCTGGAGCCTGATTATTCCGGTTTATGTTTTGATGATCGGGGTTGGTGTTGTGATAAGTATCGACACCTTTTGGCTGGGCATATGCTTTACGCTGCCTGTTCTTGCATTTGTAACCCACACATTTTTTACCACAAAGTATTCAATTCAGCATAATATTTTAGGGATTAAAAGTGGTTTGCTGGTCAACAAAAATATTCCCATAAAAAGCATAACAAAAATCGAAGACACAACAAGTATTTTGAGTTCACCCGCGGCGTCTATTGCCGGCAGAATAGAAATCCGGTACAATAAGTATGATATTGTTATTGTTTCGCCCAAAGACAAACAAGGATTTGTATCTCATTTGCAGCAAATCAATCCAGAAATTCAAGTGAAAATAAAAAGGGAAGAATTGTGACCGGGCAAGCTTTTTGAGGATCTCCGTTTGGAAATTGTCCGGACATTGATTTTCGGGTGTTAAATTGACTGGATAGGTAAATTCTTAAAATCAGATGCAAACATTCTCCTAAATCACACATTATCAAATTATCAAATTGCGGTAATGACCGATAATTCGTTACTTTTGCAAATTGCCTTTTTCGAATTGGCATTTGTGCAATAAATTATGTCATTACCCTCATTACTAAGGTTCGTTTATAATCATGGATCCGGTCAGGTTATTACCCGCGGCAAGAAGATTTTCTTTGCCCGTGGCGTGTCTCTGCTGGATATAGATTATCATATTGAGCAAGTGCGTTTCCGCGTGCGCAACGATGTCTATAACAATTTTTATACCGTTACTGTATCCAAATTTTTACAACCAGAGCAGGTTTCTGTTCGCTGCCAATGTCCGTATAATCTGGGTGAAATCTGCCGTCACGAAGTTGCTGCTTTGTTTCATTTGAATGATTTGGTGCTGAGTGGTTTTTTTCAGAACACACAGGTTCATTACGACCAGAAGCATACTACTGTTCGTATGCGTGATATCAATCCTCCACTGCTTCGCTTGTTTACCAACGAGGCCATCATGGAGGAAGCGACAGCTTTGGCTGCCGAAAACAGATGTGAAATTTTATCTGCCAAAAGTGAAAAGGTAATCGCTAAGGTGCCCGATGGTAAGGGATTTCGCGAGGTGACCTTATTGCAAAATGAGGATCGTTATTTTGATACCTCATGCAGTTGCGACGAAGCGATGTATCCCGTTTGCGTGCATAAATCAACTTTATTCTTACAATTATTCAACCAGCATGGGGCGCAATATTTCCGCTCTTTGCAAAACTGGGATGACCAGAAGAATAAACTGCTTAAATTATATGGATACAGTCTGAGCGATGACCTAGAAGGAAAGTTTGATTTTATTTATGAGAACGGAAAACCATTCCTGCGTGTTTTAGATACTTCTATAAAAAAGATAGGAGCAGCACCGGTAGCCATTGTGGAAACAGCGGTGCAGGAAGTGGCAGAAGAAACAGAACCCAAACATCTGGGCCTTGTGCTGGAAACACAAACTGACTGGTATCCCCATTGTGGTATTGAACTGGTGACAGGAGAAACCGACGAAGAGCAAACCAAGTTTATTGATAAGATTGAGAAAATAGAACTGCAGAAATATATCAACACCGAAGTGTTTGAGCCGCTGGAGCAGGAGTGGATAGCCATTGCCCGAAAGACAATGCCCGAAGAAATTGTAAAATATCTGAAAAAGTCTTTGCCCTTCGGCGATTTTCTTGGTGATTATCAATCGGTTCTTAAAGACCATCTTGACCAGGAATTATTTCACCCTTTGTGGGAATATCTTTTACCTAAATATAAAACCTTATTTCAAAAAAGCGAATTGTCTGCCCGCTGCTTTTTGCACGAGCCGGGAAAAGCTTTTACCAGTAAAGGTTTGAAACCCGTTACCCTCTCACATATAGCGCCTTCGCCTGTTCTGAAGGTCGAGAAGAAAGGGGCAAATTACATTGTCTCCCTTACCTGGCTGATTGAAGAGGAAGAGCTGGCATTTTCTGCCGTTAAGATGTTGAATGCAGCTATTGTGCAATACCAAAATCAATTGCACTGTGTAGCTAACGTGGCACAGATTTCGATTGTTGAACAATTTTTGCCCGATGGCAAAAAACAGGTGCCGGGTAAAGAATGGAATGATTTCCTGGAGCAGAAGTTGGTAGAATGGCGTAAAGTCGTTGAAATTAGTTTTGCTCCGGAGTTAATGAAGGTGCTGACTGATGTGCCCGTTCATTACAGATTGTATATGTATGAGCAGGCAGAGTCGCTGCACCTGAAGCCAACCTTTATTTATAACGGCATAGAAGCCAAACTGGGAGATGCAGTACAAATCATTCAGGCTGTCGACGGCCAGGTAACCATCATTGAAAGGGATACTGTTGCTGAAACGGAGTTTTGCAATATGATACAGTCGCTGCACGAGAATATGCTCTACAGTATGCGCGAAAAGCACTTCTACATTCATTCTAAAAATGTATTGAAGTCGAACTGGTATCATCTGTTCAACGAAAAAATGCAGGAATGGCAGGTGCAGCTGATGGGTTACGATAACCTGAAATCACTGCGTATTAACCGTCACAAAGCTGAAACGAAAGTGCATATTAACAGTAATATCGATTGGTTCGAAACTACCGTGGATATTACGTTTGGTGACCAGGTGGTGACGATTGCAGATGTGAAGAAAGCGCTGGGTAGAAAAGAGAATTTTGTCAAATTGAAAGATGGCAGTATCGGAATATTGCCCGAAAATATGATGCAGAAATTTACGCTGCTTACCAAGATGGGTGAGATTGACGGCGATAAATTGAAGGTCAAAAAAATACATTTCAGTATCCTGGATGAATTACTTTCGGAAGTAGATGAAAATGCATTGCAACAGGAGCTGGAGGAAAAGAAAGAACGCCTGGACAAAATTGTTGGCAATGACTACAGCAGTATTCAGGCGCCAGAAAATCTGAAAGCGATATTGCGTCCGTATCAGATTGTAGGTTTTCAATGGCTTATGTTTCTGAAAGAAGCAGGCTGGGGTGGGCTTTTGGCCGATGATATGGGTCTGGGTAAAACAGTTCAGACACTTTCGTGGTTGGCGCATTATAAAAATGAAAACCCCAAGGCAAAATTCCTGGTTGTTTGTCCAACTACACTTACTTATAACTGGGAAAAAGAGATTCAGAAGTTTATTCCTGATTTCAGGGCCGTAATTCACCACGGACCAAAACGGGCAAATAATATCAAAGTATTTGATGAAATTGATATCATCATTACCTCTTACGGAACTATCCGTAGTGACATCAAAATGTTCACCGAGATTGAATTCGATTATGTGGTGCTCGATGAATCGCAAGCGATTAAAAATCCAAAATCATTAGCAACAAAAGCGGCCAACCTGATCAACGCTAAATATCGTTTGGCATTGAGTGGTACGCCGATTCAGAACAATACATTTGATTTGTATGCGCAGATGAACTTCCTGAATCCGGGAATGTTGGGTACACGTGATTTTTTCCTGAACGAATTTGCTTTGCCAATCGATAAATTCCAGGAAAAAGAATCGAAAGATCAGTTGAAAAAACTGGTTTATCCTTTTATGCTTCGCCGAACCAAAGATCAGGTGGCAAAGGATCTTCCTGCAAAAACCGAGACTGTTTTGTATTGCGAAATGGGTAAAGACCAGCGCAAAATATACGAGGCTTACCGTAGCAATTATCAGTCCAAAATATTGGGAATGATTGATGAGCAGGGAATGAATAAATCACAGTTTCATATTCTGCAAGGGCTTACCCGACTGCGTCAGATTTGTGATTCTCCGGCTATTGTAAATGATACAGAGAAATATGATAATCACTCTGTGAAGCTGGATGAATTAATACGGGAATTAACTGAAAATACAGGTGAACATAAGGCCCTGGTTTTCTCTCAGTTCCTGGGAATGCTGGGATTAATCAGAAATGCATTGATTGAAAAAGGAATTCCATTTGTGTATTTCGATGGTAGTACAACCAATACTGACCGTGAGAAAGCCATTGTTGAGTTTCAGGAAAACAGTGAATGCAAAGTGTTCCTGATTTCATTGAAAGCAGGTGGTGTCGGTCTTAACCTCACAGCTGCCGATTACGTTTATATTGTTGATCCATGGTGGAATCCGGCTGTTGAGCAACAAGCCATTGACCGCACCCACAGGATAGGCCAGACCAAGTCTGTATTTGCATACCGCTTCATTTGTAAGGATACAATTGAAGAGAAAATGTTGTTACTGCAAGAAAGGAAACGCTTACTGGCAGAAGACTTGATATCGGACGACAGTGCTATTATGAAACGATTGACCAGAGAAGATATTGCATATTTATTCAGTTAATCGACAAATTGTCTTAACCAGCTTTCAATAGCAAGAAGAGATAACAGTGTATAACTGTTGTCTCTTTTTTTATGAACGGTATCCTGAAATAATTGTTCAATTGCCTGATGGTCGAAGATATTGCGGTCAATAAAAGACGGACGGTTTAGTCGCTCCCACACTGCACTTTGGAATGTTTTGTCTTCCTGTATCCAGCTGCGGATGGGTGCACCAAATCCTGTTTTTGACCGGTAAATCACTTCTTTGGGTAAGTACTTTTCCGCCACTTTTTTGAGCAGATATTTAGTTGTGGTGCCTTTCATTTTCAGCTCCGGCGGAATCTTTGCTGCTAACTCAATAAGCTCATTATCTAAAAACGGTACCCTTATTTCCACTCCTTCTGCCATCCCCATTTTGTCGGTATAGTTTAGGTTGTGGTTGGGCAAAAAACTATTTTGTTCAAGGTACAAAATCTGATTGAGCGGATTGGTTTCATCTGGTATTTCAGCAAGATGCGCTGAAAAGAAATCTTCGATATTATGGGTATCGATTTTGTCGCGATATTCTTTTGTAAATAAAGCCTGAATAGTCCCTTTGTCGTTCCAAAAGAAGTAGCTGAACATTCGCTGCAAACCTGGTTGGTCAATGCTTTTCGACAGTTTTATTAGCCTTCTCGTTTTATTGTTTTCCGGCAGGAATGTACTGATTTGCTGAAGCGCCTTTCTTAGTATTAATGGTGTTGCCTCTATCTTATTTTCGTAAGCCAGAGCCTGATGCCTGCGGTAGCCGGAGAAAATATCATCTCCGCCAACCCCACCTATTAACACATCATAACCTTCCCGCTTTGCAACTTTGGATATTTGTTGTACAAACATTGGGGCAATATCAGCTTGTGCCTCATCCAGGTGGTAAATCATTGCATCAAAATCGTTCAGGAAATCGATTGATGCATCAATAATTTCAAGTTCAATGTTTAAATGTTTTGCAACCATTTTTGCATAAGGCAAATCTTCGCTGAACCCTTCTTTTAAAAAATCTTTTCCTGCATCAATTGTAAATGCTTTTAGCGTTTTTTCCGGTGCTGTTTTATGCGCAATGGCCAGCAATAAGCTTGAGTCTAATCCTCCGGAAAGGAAGTAAGCAATTGGTTTGTCGGATAAAAGCTGTCGCCGGACAGCATTGTTCAAGGCCTCATCCAGCTTGCTGATCCATTCTTCTTCCGTTCTTACTTCATAAGTTCCGTTTAGTTTTTCAGTAGACCATCTTTCTATTCTGAAATTTTTTGCATTATCAACATTTAAGTCGACATAATGACCCGGTAATAATTTTTTGACATTCAGGAATCCTGTTTCTTCACCCAATTGCCATTGCAATAGTAAAGTTTGAAAAAGTGCATTGGGATTGGTTGATTTTTCAATGTTTGAAAGTTGGAGAAGCGTCTTAATTTCAGAGGCAAAACTGAAAATATTTTTACCGGAATAATAGTAAAATGGTTTTACACCAAAAGCATCTCTGGCTGCAAATAGTTGTCTTTTTTCTCTGTCGTAAATGATAAAAGCGAATATGCCGTTCAGCATTTCCAGAATTGCTTTGCCGAAATGGATATAGCCATACAGTAAGGTTTCGGTATCTGATTGGGATTGAAATTTTTGCCCCTTTAATTCGGGTTTTGCCCTTATTTCAAGATGATTGTAAATTTCTCCATTGAAAATAATACAGTAACGCTGGTCTGCTGAAAACAATGGCTGATTGGCACTCTCGCTTAAATCTTGTATGGATAATCGGGTATGCAGGAGTGTTATATTTTTGTCTGAAAATGTTCCCCGACTATCAGGACCACGGTGAGTCATCGTCTCCAATGCTTTGTGCAAAGTGATTTCAGTGATGGTTGTTCCGATGATTCCTGCTATGCCACACATGCTTATTTATTTCCGTTTTTCATTTGTGCCGTTTCATTTAATAACTGCAATAATTTTTCCGCTCTCGATTCCGGTGTTTCTAGTTCTTGTAATCTGCTTTTGCCGGCCTCTATCAATTGTTTTTGCAGTTCAGTTTTTTCAATGAGTTCAGTTATTTTATGTGCAATTTCAGTTGGATTTTCTGCATCAAAATACAAAGCTGCATCCCCACAAATATTTCTTGAAAAATCATAGTCTGAGCAGATAATGGGCAATTCCATTCTCATTGCTTCAGGATAATTTGCAGAGAATGTTTCGAGCATCGAAGGCATAAAAACCGCCCCGGCCTTTTGATAAATTTCTATTATTTCTTGTGGATTTATTGGCCCTGCATTTTTTAAATATTCCGAGTTGCTCATTTCTCCAAAAATCGCACTGAATTTATCTTCGGGTAAGGTTAGTATGAAAGAACACGCAATATTTCTTTCTTTTAAAATGGTAATTACCTTCGGAATTATTTCGAAATTTTTGTGTTCATAATAAGCGCTTACATACAGAAGATTAAACGTGTTGTTGGTATTGTCTCTATGTTCCGGTTTGTATTTAAAACTGCTCCCATAAGTATTGCCAATTACAGTGATGTTATTAATCGGTTTATTTATTGTTTCTGATAACCTTTCTTTTGCTGCATTCGTTTCAACCCAATAATGATCGCCTTCTTTCTTTAATTGGCTGAACAAAAGGTAATGCCTTGAATGATATTTTATCTTTCTGACCATGTTCGTCAATATTCTTTTCCTGATGAAATCAGAATTGTCAAACAAATAATAACCATTTGCGAAACCAACTAAATGGGGTGATTTTGGACGCCATAGTGCTGGTCCAAATACAGTTAAAACTGCATCAGGCTTCAATTGTGTTTCAAGCCTTTTTAGTTTTTTATAAAAGGATATCGAACTGAATATTGAATTGGTTGGGTTTTTATTGAATGTATAAAAGGTGAAATTCCCCCCGAAATTTTCGCGGGTGAACAATAAGTTTAATTGTGGTGAAAGGAATACATGGAATTCATTGTCAAACTGATCAATGTTCCATTCCTCCAGCAGACTCAAGGCTACTTGCAGTGCTCCTCCGCTTTGAAGGTTTGTTGTATTGATAATAAATTTCATTCCTTTTTTCAACGCGGCTAAGGTATCATATTTTATGAGCAGAAGGCAATTATCTTTGCCGGATTATGCCTACACGTATTCTTTTTCTCACTGCACATTTACAACCATTTTTGGCATCCGGTATCAGGTCATTAATGTTGGATTTTGATGTTGAAATTATTATTTATTGCCAAAAAAGGGAAGAAAACAGGCTTATTGACATTCAGCCAGATTCACGGCTTCGTATTTTTACTTATGATTATGAGCCGGAAACCTTTTTCTGGAAAACGATAGAGGGTTTCAAGCCCGATATAGTAGTTTGCGCAGGCTGGATGTTCCGGATTTATACGAGTTGGTGTAAGGCATTAAAACGTAATGGTACAAAAAACATTTGCGCTATGGATACCCAGTGGAAGGGCTCTTTGAAGCAAACGCTTTTGGTGTTATGTTCTCCTTTTATTATCAAAAGCGCATTTACGCATGCCTGGGTTCCCGGGGAAAGGCAGGAGGTTTATGCATTGCGATTGGGGTTTGCAGAAAGTGAAATTTTACACCATTTATATGCGCCGGATACGCTGCTTTTTGATAAAGCATACCAGGACTTTATGAAAAGTGAAATAAAACCGTTTCCAAAGCGTTTTTTATATGTCGGAAGGTTGGAAAAGCATAAAGTCAAAAATCTGCTTCTGGCATTTCGGTCATTAACTGATGCAGAAAGGGGGGACTGGGTTTTAACTATTATTGGAAATGGATCATTAGAGAATAGTCCTCTGTTGCAACATTCAGGTATTCATTCTTCTGGCTCCTTACCACAACAACAATTGGTAAAACTTGCCTCACAAAATGGTGTGTTTTGTTTGTGCAGCGCCGACGAGCCCTGGGGCACAGTTGTTCAGGAGTTTTCTGCAGCGGGTTTGCCATTGTTATTATCCAAACAATGTGGTTCTTCCGATCATTTTCTATCTGATAATGGTTTTTTATGTGATGGGAAAGATGTTCAAAGCTTAAAAGATGGTTTATTAAAGTTTATACAATCTTCAAATACAGACTTGTTTAAAATGAGTAAAATCAGCAACCAGCTTGGAATGGGTAGTAGTTCAGCAACCTGGGCAAAAGAGTTGATGCGTCTTGTATAAAATCATTTTTATAAATCCGCCTGCCATCTTACTTTTGGAATTCTATGAAATGTATTGCGCTAATTCCGGCACGCTTGGGTGCTACACGTTTCCCTGGAAAAATGCTTGCTCTTATTAAAGGGAAGTCCGTTATCCGTCGCACTTATGAATCGACCCTTAATACCGGTCTGTTTGATCAGGTAATTGTGGTGAGCGATAGTGAGGAGATTATTGCTGAAATTGAGTCCTGTGGCGGCACTGCGGTGAAAAGTAAAGCCGAATTTGAAAGCGGTACAGACAGAATTGCAGAAGTGGTGAAGGATTTGGAAGGTGATATTTTTGTGAATGTTCAGGGTGACGAACCTTTCGTTCAGAAGCAGCCTTTAGCTTCTTTGCTTCAACTTTTCCATGAGGATAAACATGTTCAGGTGGCTTCACTGGTGCAGGTTTTAAAAGAAGAGGTGTTTATTAATGATCCCAATTTTGTGAAAGTTGCATTGGATAGAAATAATAGCGCTTTGTTTTTCTCCCGCAGTGTAATTCCATATGCCCGCAATAAGGAGATTACTATCCCTTACTATGAACATATTGGAGTGTACGCTTTTAAGAAAGAGGCGTTGATTAATTTTACCAACTGGCCAATGACACCTTTGGAAAGTGCCGAAAAGATAGAATGCCTGCGGTTTCTGGAATATGGTATTCCTATTAAAATGGCGATTACAACCTATATGGGTGTGGAAATTGATACCCCTGAAGATATTACACGTGCCGAACAGTTGATGGAAGTCAACGGTTGGGTATAATTTACTTATGATATTAAAAGACAGAAAATGAAATTTAGAAATTTTAAGATGGTCGATTATGTGGTGTACGGCCGCGGATGTTTTGCTCAACTGGATGAAATCCTTGCTCCGAAACGTGTTCAAGGTTTGCCGATGGTTTTTTTGCTTGACCATCATTTCGAGAATAACGAATCATTTAAGGCAACAATTCCTTTGCGGGGAAATGATGAATTGATTATTGCAGATGTTACCTACGAGCCGAAGACATCTTACGTTGATGAAATAGCAAATGGGTTGAAACAGAAATTCGGTCAGATTTCGGGTGTGATCGGCATTGGTGGCGGATCTGTAATGGATCTGGCCAAAGCAGTTGGTATTATGATGACCAATGATGGCATGGCCCAGGATTATCAGGGTTATGATCTTGTAAAGAACAAAGCTGTATATAAAGTAGGTATCCCCACTATTTCCGGTACCGGTGCAGAAGTATCAAGAACATGTGTATTAACAGGCCCGACAAAAAAATTAGGCATGAATTCTGATTTTACACCATTTGATCAGATTGTGCTGGATCCTCAATTGATTAAGGGTGTTCCAAAAAATCAGAACTTTTATACCGGAATGGATTGCTACATACATTGCATAGAATCTTTAGATGGGACATTCCTGAATACGTTCAGCCAGTCTTATGGTGAAAAAGCGTTAGCGATGTGCCAGGACATTTATTTAAATAAAAATGAATGGGATGATAACAGCGACGAACAGCTGATGATGGCGTCGTATGCGGGTGGTATGAGTATCGCTTATTCGCAGGTTGGGGTAGCGCATGCGGTCAGTTACGGTTTATCTTATTTATTAGGAACAAAACACGGGATTGGGAATTGTATTGTTTTTAATCACCTGGAGGAATATTATCCGAAAGGCGTGGCAGAGTTTCATCGCATGGCAGAAAAGCATAATATTGAAATTCCGGTAGACGTATGCTCAAATTTATCAGATGCGCAATTTGATACTATGATTGATGTGTCACTTGGTATGAAATTATTATGGGAGAATGCTTTAGGGCCAAATTGGGAAGAAAAAATGAACCGTCAAAAATTAAGAAGATTATTTGAAAGGCTTTAAGTTTTGTTATTAAATTGTTAATTGAAAATTAATTACCCAACCTATTTATGCATAAATGTGTCTTGTTGATATTAGAAATACACTAAGACAGGTATAAAAATATTTTTAAGTTAAAATTTTGTGTTTTAAAACTAAAATCGTAAATTCACATCAAAATATATCACTAATATTATGAAAAAGCTACTTTTTATTTTTACAATGGCTCTTGGATTAGCCACTACATCATTCGCTCAAAGCGGTACTATATCTGCTCAGAATGCAGATGCAATCAAAAACTTTGATGGTATAGCTGGCAATTTTCAGTATGCACTAAGCGCCAAAGAAAATCTTAATGTCAATTATGCATTAACACCAAAAGTGCTTACTTCAACTGCGCATTTTATGTTGCATACTCCAGATCCAATGCCATTTTCTGCCATCATCACCGATGCAGCAGGTAAAACCGTTATGACCTGGACTCCCGAGACAAAAGTATATTTGTATAATGTAAACTGGAATATAGCTTCTCTTAATTCCGGAGTATACACTGTGAAAATTTTCATGGATAAAGATCCTAAAAGTATTTTTCAATTTAATTTCAATAAGCAATAATCCTTCTCATCATAAGATTATAAACTTTACCTCCTAAAATTTCAAAAGATGAAAAACATTTTCTCTAAATTATTACTGGCAAGTTCACTCTCGCTTGTAGCATTAAGTGCCTCAGCTCAAATTGTGGCTTCTGGTGATGCTTACATTCGTGGTGATTATGTTGAAGTAGGTGTTGCTGGTACAGGTGCATTTGGTGCTTGTTATGTACCTACCGGTTATCATAATAATGTAACCCAGGGTTGTGGTGTTACTTTAGGATTTGTTTCGGATCCGGATAAAGATGGTT